>QHVW01000445.1 GCA_003223675.1 Acidobacteriota bacterium | reverse complement strand
TCAGCGAGAGATCGAATCCGATCTCCTCGCTGCGCCGGGCCAGCCGGCTGACGTACTCCCAGCTCGCGTCCATCCCCTCGTCCTCGACGTTGCGCAGCCATCCGCCGAACACCGGCATCCAGTATCCGTATCTCATGGCACGGCCTCCGCTTCGAGATAGTCGACGAGCCGCTCGAAGGGATCGAAACCGATCACCCGCGGCGCCTCGGCGACGAAGTTCGAAAGAGCGTTGATGTCGTAATAGAGGAGCTGGCCGTCGCGGTCGTCGATCATGTACTCGACGCCGCCGACGTCGATGGCGGCGGCCTCGAAGATCCGTTCGACGTCGGCGATCACCTCGGGCGGCGGCGTATACCCCTCGACCCGGATCCCCCGCTGCGCCGCGTCCACGGCGCACGCCGCGCCCGCCAGCGCGGCACCGTCCGTGGTCTGGCAGGCGTCCCCCGGGCAGATGTTGAATACGTCCTCCGGGCTGTAGACGCGGATCGCGTAGAGGTACTTCCGGCCGAGCACCTCGACGCGGGTGATGTAGCCGCCACGCGCCGGCACGAATTCCTGCACCAGCGCCGTGCTGTCGATGCCGAGGTCGATGGTGCCCCTCTCCGCGGCCGCCGCCAGCTCCTCGGGGGTGTCGTAGCGGACGATGCCCGCGCCGCTGCCGCCGAGGTTGGCCTTGACCACCACCGGGAAGCGCAGCCCGCGCGCCGCCTCGGGGGCCAGGGCCGGATGGTTGATGACCCGCGCGGGGGGGTACTTGAGCCCCAGTGACGCGAGCAGCTCGAGCTGCCTGGCCTTCGAGGTCTCCACCCGGAACCCCCGCGCGCCGTTGATCACCTTCGTCCCCAGCCGCTCGAGGTGGTCCAGGTAGGCCAGCGTGTGGAAAATGCCGTGGCTCGTGCCGCGCAGATAGGCGGACGGGCTCATGCGGTTGAACAGCAGCGAATATTCGCGCTCGCGCACGGCGACGTCATAGCAATGGCGCCGCGCGTCGATGCGCGTGTACGGAACACCCCGCCGGTCCATCTCAGCGAACAGCGGCCGGAACCACTCCTGGTGCTCGTGATAGACCGCGATGGGTCGGGTCGGTTGCGGCATCGAAGCTCCCCTAGGAACCGAAGGCCCCTCTCCGCGAGCGGGCCGGGAGCATTATAGGTGAGCAGGTCGGTTACAAATAGAGGGGGCCCATAGAGATCTCGCCAGTCGGGGCGGTCAGCTCTCCGAAACCTCACCCTCGGTCCCTCTCCACTTCGTGGAGAGGGAGGGCCCAGAGATCAAGATTTTTGCAGATCCGGCAAGGTCGTCTCAGATACGTTCCCCCTCTCCACGAAGTGGAGAGGGGGCCAGGGGGTGAGGCTTCGGAGGGCAGGACGCCCCGAGGGTACGGCCCCCTCTGGGCGGGTAAGGTCTACCGCAACCGCCGCCGCTGCTGTTCCGCGGAAGCTGGAGCACGCCCGGAGAGGCGCCGCCCCGGCCAGGGGTTGATCGTCACCTCCTCAGCCCCGCGGCGGTGCGACGACTCCTGAGGCCGCGCGGCGGCCGGACGCGGCGCGGCGGGCCGGGCATGGCTCTCCACGCGGCCCGCCGGTTTCGGCTGGGGCTTGGGCTGCGGTTGGGGCTTGCGGTCGCCACGGGGCCGCTGGGCCGCCCGGTGCGCGGCCAGGCGCTCGGCGACCGGGATCTCCAGGCGCTCCGCGGGCTTGACGTCGTAGTTGAACCCTTCGAGGGTCCGCCGCGGCAGGACCTTGGCCACCGCCCGCTCGATGGCGCGCAGCTCGTTCATCTCGTCCGGAGAGACGAAGGTGAGCGCCTCGCCGGTGGCTCCGGCGCGGGCGGTGCGGCCCACCCGGTGGATGTAGTCATCCGGGACCTTCGGCACGTCGAAGTTGACGACGTGCGAGAGCCCCTCGACGTCGATCCCCCGCTGCGCGATGTCGGTGGCCACCAGGATCCGGGTGCGGCCGCTCTTGAAGTCGGCCAGCGCCTGGGTCCGCTGCGGCTGGCTGCGGTTGCCGTGCACCCGGTCGCAGGAGACGCCGTGGCGCTCCAGGTACTGGGTGAGGCGGTTGGCGCGGTGCTTGGTGCGCGTGAAGACGATGGCGTTCTCGATCGTCTTGTCCTTCAGCAGCTCCAGCAGCAGGGCCGACTTGGCCTCCTGCCGCACCGGATAGACCGCCTGGTCGACGCCGGTGGCCGGCGCCGCGGCCCGCTCGATGTTGAGCGACACCGGGTTCTTCAGCATCTGGCGCGCCAGATCGCGGATCGGCGGCGGCACGGTGGCCGAGAAGAAGAGGGTCTGGGAGACCGGCGGCAGGTGCTTCAGCACCCGGCGGATGTCCGGCAGGAAGCCCATGTCGAGCATGCGGTCCGCCTCGTCCAGCACCAGGACCTCGAGGCCCGCCAGGCGGGCATAGGGATACTGGAAGTGGTCGAGCAGGCGGCCCGGGCAGGCCACGATGACGTCGGTGCCGGTGCGCAGGGCCTTCTCCTGCGGGCCCATGGCGACGCCGCCATAGACCGCGGCGGCGCGGATTCCCGCATGCCGGCCGAGGTCGTTGAAGTGATCGACGATCTGCGCCGCCAGCTCGCGCGTGGGAGCCAGGACCAGGGCCCGGGTGACGCCGCGCGGCTTGCCGAGAAGATGCTGCAGGATCGGCAGCACGAAGGCGGCGGTCTTGCCGCTGCCCGTCATCGCGCAGGCCAGCACGTCGCGCCCCTCGAGGGCCGGCGGGATGGCGTCGCGCTGAATCGGGGTCGGGTCGGTGAAGCCGAGGTCGGCGACGCCGCGGAGCAGACGGGGATCGAGATCGAAGGAAGAAAAGCTCATCTGGATGTGGGTGTACTTTCCGGCGCCGCATCGGAGCGACGCGCTTGAACAATCCGGCTGGATTCTTGAACGGAGGACTGAGCCGGCGAGGCCGCCGTTGAGGGGCTTCATGCCCCGGTGAGTGTCAACGCGGAAATTCTCGGGAGAACGTCCGACGGGGGGTAGGATCTCACAGATCGCGAGAATCTCCTAATCCCACCCCCTGAAACCGGGAAATAGCCGCCGGGATTCCCGCCCCCCTTGGGCCCCCCCTGGGACCGCCGGCGTCCCCGCCGGCCTTCTAGCCAGTTTTTGTTTTTTAAAAAAAGCGGAGCTAGAAGGCCGGCGGGGACGCCGGCGGTCCCAGGGGGGCCATGCCCTCCGTCAGGCAGTCTTCGATTGCGGCGCGCTCTTCGTCTTCTCTCCCGGCGGGGTCCCCGCGCCGCGCAGGTTCATGAACTTGCTCAGGGTGTCGAACCAGAAGGGCGCTCCCAACGAGATCGCGCCCATCGTCAGCAGGAGGCCCAGGAGCTTCCGCAGCCAGAGCCCAAACATCTCGAACCAGCCTTCGTTTTCGCTTTGGGCGATCCAGGGGAATCGACGGTCGTCGTCCGCCCGCCGGGACCAGCCCAACGGCAGGCTCACCTTATCCATTTTCGACCGGAGCTGCTCGAAGGTCTCGGTCTTCGTTTTCTCGGCCTGTTCGAGAATGGAGGCGCGCAGGTCCTTCTCGGTCGAGAGGTGCTGCACCAGCAGGATGG
>QHVW01000444.1 GCA_003223675.1 Acidobacteriota bacterium | reverse complement strand
GCGCGGACGCACCAGCTTCTCCGCCTCGTGCTCCAGCATGGCCACGGTGCCGGCCGAGGCCCCGCGCTCGTGGGCCGCCCGCGTCTCGTCGTACTCGGAGCTCGCCTCCTCGGGTCTTCCGGCGCCGGTCTCGTGATAGCGGCGGGCGGCGAGCGCCAGCATCCGCACGCCGTCGGGATGGTTCTGGACCAGCTCCGTGAAGGCGCTCAAGGCCGTCCGCGCCTCGCCCCGCCAGCCGAGATCGCCCGTGCGCCGGCCGAGATCGACCAGGTTCAGCACGGCCACGGCGTTGGCCGCGGGCATGGCGCTGTCGAATACGTCCTTGCTGCGGAAGAGGACGTCCGGGCTCACCCCCGCCGTGAAGAAACCTCCCTGAGGATCGCGCAGCCGCCGGAGCTGCTCGCTGGTGAGCTCGCCGGCGGCGGCGAGCCAGCGCGCCTCGCCGGTGGCGTCGTGGAGGGCCAGCAGGCCGCGCACCAGGAAGACGTAGTCGGCGAGATAGGCGGCGATCTTCCCCTGCCCCTGGCGCCAGACGTGGAGCAGCGGCCCGCCCCCCGGACGCATCGTGCCGAGGATGAAATCCGCCGCCCGCGCCGCCTGCCGGACGAGCGCGGGCTCGCCCAGGAGGTTGCCGGCCACGGCCAGCCCCGCGATCGCGGTGCCGTTCCAGTCGGTCAGGATCTTGTCGTCCGTCGCCGGCCGCTCCCGCCGGCCGCGGGCTTCGAAGAGCCTCGCCCGGCCGGCGTCGAGCTCGCGCATCAGATCCTCCAGCGACATCCGGCGGCGGCGGGCCACCTCGTCCAGCCGCTCGGGGAGATGGAGCACGTAGTGGCTCCCCTCGAAGAACGGCGGACCGCCGAAGCCGAGCAGGGGGGCGAGGAAGGTGAAATCCTCCTCGCCCAGCGCCGCCAGCAGCTCCTCGCGGCTCCAGACGTAGAACGCCCCCTCGTGGCCGTGCGTCTCGGCGTCGATGGCGCTCCAGAAGGCCCCCTCGGGCGCGGTCATCTCGCGGGCGATCCAGCCGGCGGTCTCGCGCACGATCCGCGCGGCCTGGACGTCCCCCGTGCGGGCGTGCTCACGGGCGTAGAGCTCCAGCAGGAAACCGTTGTCGTAGAGCATCTTCTCGAAGTGGGGGATCTTCCACTCGCGGTCCGTGGCATAGCGGTGGAAGCCGCCGCCGAGCTGATCGTAGATGCCGCCGCGGGCCATCTGATCGAGCGTCGCCGCGAGCATTTCCCCAGCCTCATTCCGCTCCCCGGCCAGCTCCAGCAGGAGATAGAGATTCGACGGAGTGGGGAACTTGGGAGCGTTGCCGAAGCCTCCCCACTGGGGATCGAAGCGCCGGGCGAGCGACTCGAAGGCCCGCAGGGCCACCGTGCCGGCGGGGGGCTCGGGCGACGGATGCGACCGCCCCTCCAGATAGTGGGCCATGGCGCGGGCCATCTCCGCGGACTGCTCCTCGACGTCGGCCCGGCGTTCCTTCCAGGCGCGGGAGAGATCCTCCAGCACCTGCCGGAAGCCGGGCCGGCCGTAGCGGTTCTCGGGAGGGAAATAGGTGCCGGCGTAGTACGGCGTGAGATTCGGCGTGAGGAAGACCGAGTTCGGCCAGCCGCCCTGCTCGGTGAGGATCTGGGTGGCGGTCATGTAGATCTCGTCGAGATCGGGCCGCTCCTCCCGGTCGAGCTTGATATTGACGAACTCGCGGTTCATCAGCTCGGCGACGGCGGGATTCGAGAACGACTCCCGCTCCATGACGTGGCACCAGTAGCAGGTGGAGTACCCCACGGAGAGGAAGATCGGCTTGTCCTCCCGGCGGGCCCGCTCGATCGCCTCCTCCCCCCAGGGGTACCAGTCGACGGGATTGTGCTGGTGCAGCAGTAGATACGGGCTGCTCTCGCCGGCGAGGCGGTTGGTACGGCTGGAATCGTGCGCGCTCATGGATGTCCCCTCCCCTCTCCGGCACGGTTTCCGTGTCCGGCAGGGGGCATTGTATTAGGATCTCAATCCGGCAAGCTGTACGCCCCCGAAAGGAGATCCCATATGTCCCGACGCATCGCCGTGGCCGCAGGATCGCTCCTGATCGCCGCTTCCGCCCTGGTCTCGCAGGCAGCCCTCGCCCAGTCCCCCACCGTCGACTCCGTGGTCGACCACCTGACCCAGGCGCTCGGCGGCAGGCAGGCCTGGGACAACACGCACTACATCCGCTTCAACTTCCTCGGCCGCCGCGAACACTGGTGGGACAAGTGGACGGGCCGCCACCGGCTCGAAGGGGATACCAAGGAGAAGCAGCATTACGTCGTGCTGGAGAACGTCAACACCAAGGAAGGATCGGCCTGGCTCGACGGCAAGAAGCTGGAAGGGGACAAGGCCCAGGAGATGGTCAAGAACGCCTACGCCGCCTGGGTGAACGACACTTACTGGCTGCTCGAGCCCTACAAGCTGCGCGATCCCGGCACGAACGTCTCCTACGCGGGCGAGGAGAAGGTGGACGGCAAGACCTACGACAAGCTGGCGGTCAGCTTCGGCCAGGTGGGGCTCACCCCGGGCGACCGCTACTGGGTCTACGTCAATCGCGACACCGGCCTGGTGGACCGCTGGGAGTACATCCTCCAGGACATGCCCAAGGAGGGGCCGCCGACCGCCTGGCGCTGGGAGGGGTGGCAGAAATACGGCAACATCATGCTCGCCCCGCACCGCGTCCAGGTCGGCGCCGACCGCAAGCTGGAGCTGACCGACATCGCGGTCTTCGATCAGCTTCCGGATACGGTGTTCACGTCGCCCGAGCCGGTGAAGTGAAGTCCTCACTCCCCCAACCCCCTCTCTCCCATCCCTCCACCCATCCGGCCGGGGAGAGAGGGGGCTCAAGGAAGGCGCGACGTCTTTCTCCCTCCTCTCCCCGGAAGGGTGGTTGGAGGGCAGGGAGAGGAGGGCCGGGGAGGTGAGGGGCCGTCTCCGCGCCATCTACCGGAAGCGCTTCAAGAAGGGTCCCATGGACCCGCGCGAGACGGCCATGCTGCTGGCGGGCAAAGGGCTGGAAGGCAACGCCAACCAGGGCGGCCGGCGGCAGGTGATCCTCCTCTCCGAAGAGGCCTGGAACGACGCCACCGCCGAGCTCGGGATGCCTCTCGATCCCTCCACCCGCCGGGGGAACCTCCTCCTCTCGGGTGTAGACCTCGAAAAGACGCGCGGCCGCACCTTGAGGATCGGCGCCGCCCGCCTGCGCATCTTCATCGAGTGCACCCCCTGCGATCAGATGGAGAAGGCCTGCCCCGGCCTCCAGGAATTCCTGAAGCCCCACTGGCGAGGCGGCGCCTGCGCCGAGGTGCTCGCAGGCGGGGAGATCCGGGTGGGCGACGAGGTGGAGTGGGAGGAGGAGGCGCAGGGGTTGCTGCCGCTGGGTGGGGATCGGTCCTGACGCGCCGGCCCCGCGGCGGGTGGCCGGAGGCCCAGGGGCGAGGAAGACGCTTCGCATCGACCTCCGACCTGATTTGGGGGAGCTTCTCCCCCTGGACCCTGCGAGTCAGAACGATGGCGGCAGTCCGCCGCCGGATCGCCGGCCTCCGCGCTATTGAATGCCGGATGCTCTGGAATTCGGAGGGAGGGGTCTCCCCATATAGAATGACCCTCGTTTCATATGGACGAGAGGTCTCCCCAAAAAGACGACCCCTCTCCCAAAAAAGACGAGGGGTCTCCCGAAAAAGACGGAGCCTCGTCCATATAGGACGAGGGTCGCTCCATATAAGCCCGGGGTCCCCCCAAACCGCCGAGGAGCCCCTCGAAAAGGGCGAGAGGCTCCCCCAAAGAGACGGACGACATTTCCGGGCGGCCGCGTTGGTCCCTGGCTCGGCCCCAGGGCTCCCGAGAGCGGCCCCCCTCCCCGACCTCCCCCTGTCCCCTCACCAATCGGCTGGCACCTATCGCCGAGCGGGTGGCGGCGGCGTTCAATCCGCGGAAGGTTGAGGCGGGACGTTCGCGGAAGGGGCGGAAGGGGTGATGACTACAACCGTCACACGGAAGAATACCGTTACGGTTCCGGCCAAGGTCCGACGGAAATTCGGAATCAGGCCCGGATCGAGGCTGGATTGGCAACCGGTCGAAGGCCGCGACGAGATTCTGGTCCGGGTGATCCCCGACCGTGGGAACGCGCCCGTCGCCTGCTGGGTACCGGCCGCAAATTCTCACCGGATCGCGAAGCGGTCGCCGAGCTCGTGGCAGAACGTGCGTCTGACG
>QHVW01000443.1 GCA_003223675.1 Acidobacteriota bacterium | reverse complement strand
CGTTTTTCGTCCATTGTTAATATTATACCAGAGATGACGGCATCGGTCGAGGGACCAGGAGCCTGTCCGCTCGAAGAGGGCGCCGCGTCACCCCCGCCCGGCCATCCACGCCGTCACGGCGGAGACGAAGCGGTCCGTCTCTTCGAGGAACGGCTGGTGTCCGCTCCGCGGGAAGATCTCCAGCGTCGCGTCCGGAAGCTGGGCCGGGATGCCGTCCCACAGCACGTAGGGCACCACGTAGTCGTAGCGTCCATGCGCCAGGAACAGGGGAACGCACAGGCCGCTCGCTCCGGCGGTGACGTCCCAATTCCGCGTGAGGGACCCCAGGACGTGCTGGAGGAGCCCCATGCCGGGGACCGCTTCCGCGAACAGCGGCGCGGCGTCGAAATGGGGATCGAAAAACCGCATGGGCGTCTGCGCGAGCATGGATTGCCCTGGGGATGCCTCCGCCGGCAGGGCGGCGAGATTGTCACGCAGGACCTGCTTTCGTTCCTCCGATGCGTCCGCCTCGAAGAAGACGGTGGACTGCGCCATCAGCCAGGCCATGTCGCCGCGGGGCGGAGCGCCCGCGGTGATCACGTGCGAAACGCTTCCTGGACGGCGCCGGCCGTACTCGATGGCGAGCGCGCTCCAGATCGAATGGCCCAGCACGGCGGTGCGCTCCGCTCCGAGATCGGCCCGGATGGCCTCCAGATCTTCGGCCAGCAGGTCGAAGGTGAGCGCCGTGGGATCGCCGGTCGACTGGCCGCTGCCGCGCAGGTCGACGTAGACGAGCCGGAAGCGGTCGCTCAGTTGGGGCGGCGTCATGCGCTCGTACGGTTTCGTGCCGATGCCGCTGAGGACGAGGCAGGTCGGGCCTTCACCACGAGTCGAGTAGAACAGCTCAGCGCCGGGTACGGAAACGATCATCTTTTTTCCTCCTCGTAAGATTCCTGGACGAATCGATACGGCGGTCCCAGGCGCGGACGCGGGCAACGCCAGCCATCCGCGGCCCGGGCGCCGCGAGCGGACAGAATTCGAGAGGATGGCGTCAGCCACCCGAGTCAGGGATTATGAAATCGGGGCCTGCGTAGAAATGGAGATCTGCCTCAAGGATAGGAAGACTAGCACAGGGTGTCCGTCCTGGTGAAGAGGCGGCCCTCTGAAGCTGTGTCTGACCCCCGAATTTGCCACCTGCATCGGCCTGGCCTTCGGCGTATCATTCAACCGAAAGACGGTCACCGTTATGACAGACGATCCCTCGATGGCGGCGCCCGACCCTGCCCCGGTCCGCTGGAGCCTGGTCGCGCAGGCGTTGACCCGGCCCTATCCGGTGACGCCCTCCATGATCTTGCTCGTCTCGCTGGTACCCTTCTACATCTTCATTGCCGAGATGATGCCGGGCCGGGCGCTGCACAGCCCCGAGGTGGCCCTGGACCGCGCCTTGCCCCTTCAGCCCGCCTGGGCGCTGGTCTATGGATCGCTCTATCTGTTCCTGATCCTGCTGCCGGTCTTCGTCGTGCGCCAGCAGGAGCAGATCCGCCGTACCGTCCTGGCCTACCTGATGATTTGGATCACGGCGTATGTCTGCTTTTTCATCTATCCGACTCAAGGTCCGCGGCCGGCCGAGGTCGTCGGACAGGGCTTCGCCGCCTGGGGCCTCCGGTTCCTCTACTCGGCCGATCCGCCGTACAACTGCTTCCCCTCTCTCCACGTCGCGCACTCCTTCGTGTCGGCGCTGGCCTGCTCTCGCGTGCACCGGGGGGTGGGGATCGCCGGGGCGGTCTGTGCCTCGCTCGTGGGGCTCTCCACGCTCTTCACCAAGCAGCACTACGTTCTCGATGTCCTGGCGGGGATCCTCCTGGCCGGTTTCGCGTATGCCGTTTTCCTGCGCGATTGTCCGCGCGAGGACAATCCCGATGTTTACCGCGTCGCGCCGGTCCTCGCGCTGGGTCTCCTGGGAGCCCTCGGTCTCGCGGTCATCTGCTCCTGGGTGGTGTACCAGGGCAGTGTCGGCTGACGTTTCCGGATAGGATCAATGGCCGTCGTGAACCCCGGCGCCTATGGGCGGCACAGACCGCTTGATGGGGGAACCCTGATGAGAAGAAGAGCGTCCCTGCTCCCGGCCCTCCTGGTCTCGGGCAGCCTGCTCCTCCTCCCCGCGGTCCGGGCCGCCGGGCCGGCCGCCGCGCCGGTCAGCGAGAGCGAGCGGCTTCACCGTCTCTTCGATCGCGCCTGGGCGGACAAGCTGCGTCTGACTCCCGAGTTTGCCACCTACATCGGCTTTCCCGGCCACAACGACCGGTGGTCCGACTTCTCTCCGGCCGGCATCGAGCGCCGTCACGCCCTGGCGCGCGAGCAGCTCAAGGAGCTGCAGTCGATCGACCGCGGCCGGCTGACGCCGGTGGAGCAGGTCTATGCCGACCTCTTCCGCCGGCGGCTGGAGGGGCAGATCGACGGGTTCCGCTTCCCCGTCGAGCAGACGGTGCTCACCCAGTATGACGGCGTCCAACTGGACGTCCCCCGGACCTTCTCCCTCGCCCCCGTCGCGACCCTCCACGATTGCGAGGACCTCCTGGCCCGGCTGAGCGATCTGCCGGTGCTGGTGGACCAGGACCTCGCCCTGCTGGAGAAGGGGCTGGCGGCCGGCGTCACGCCGCCGAGGAGCCTGCTGCTGGGCGTGCCCGCTCAGGTGCGCGCCCTGGTGCCGGACGATCCCGTGCGGAGCCCCCTGCTCGCGCGGTTCCGGCAGATCTCCGCCAACGTGCCGCCGGACGATCAGGTGCGGATCCGCCAGGCGGCCCTGGACGCCTATGAGCAGAAAGCCGCCCCGGCGTTGCGAAAGCTCCTGCGCTATCTCACCGAGACCTACATCCCCGGCACCCGGGAGAGCCTCGGCCTCGGGGCCCTGCCCGGCGGCGCCGAGTGGTACGCCTACGCCGTGCGCAGGTCGACCACCACGGACCTGACGCCGCAGCAGATCCATGAGATCGGCCTCTCCGAGGTGAAGCGCATCCGGGCGGAGATGGAGAAGATCATCGCCGGCACCGGGTTCCAGGGCAGCTTCGCCGACTTCGTGCGGTTCCTCCATACGGACCCGCGCTTCTTCTACGACAAGCCCGAGGACCTGGTGGAAGGCTACCGCGCGATCGCCGGCCGGGCCGACCTCAAGCTTGCCTCGCTCTTCGGCGCCCGGCCGGGTCTGTCCTATCAGGTGGTCCCCATTCCGGCGGAGACCGCCCGCTTGAAGGCCACGGCCTACTACGAGCCCGGCTCCGTGGCGATGGGCCGGCCCGGCACCTGTTTCGTCAACACCTACGATCTCAAGGCGCGGCCCAAGTGGGAGATGGAGGCGCTGGCCCTGCACGAATGCACGCCCGGCCATCACCTCCAGGTCTCCCTCGCGCAGGAGATCAAGGGGGTCCCCAAGGTGCTCAATTATCACGATTACACCGCCTTCGTCGAAGGCTGGGGAGTCTACGCCGAGACCCTGGGGGACGAGATGGGTTTCTATCGCGACCCCTACTTCAAATTCGGCCAGCTCAGCTACGAGATGTGGCGCGCCGTGCGCCTGGTGGTCGATACGGGGATTCACTCCCAGGGTTGGACGAGGCAGCAGGCGATCGATTATTTCCGGGAGAATACGGCCCAGGACGAGCGCGCCATCGAGGCCGAGATCAACCGTTATATCGCCGAGCCCGGCCTGGCCCTGGCCTACAAGACAGGTGAGCTAAAGATCAAGGCGCTGCGCGCCTACGCGCAGAGAGAGCTGGGTCCTGCCTTCGACCTCCGCGCCTTTCACGACGAGGTCTTGCGGCATGGCGCCGTGCCGCTCGATCTGTTGGAGCAGAACGTCAAGGCGTGGGTGGCGGCGGTGAAGGCCGCGCCGCGGCCGGAAGGGGGCGTACCCGCCCCCCGGGACCCGGGCTGACGG
>QHVW01000442.1 GCA_003223675.1 Acidobacteriota bacterium | reverse complement strand
GCGCTCGCCCTGCTGGGCCGGCTCCCCTGGGCCGTCCAGCCGCTGGCGAGCAATCTCTTCACCTGGTGGACGAGCGACCTGATGGCCGCCCTGGTCCTGGGGCTGCCGGCGCTCCTCTGGCTGCGCCCCTCGGTGCTGCTGACCGACGGCCACCAGAGACTCCTGCGCGGCTGGCTGCGCGACCGCCGGGCCCTCGCCGAATGTGGCCTGATGACCCTCGCCGCCCTCGCCGCGATCGTCGTCGTCGACCGCACGGGCTGGGCGTTCCCCCACTGGCTGGCGATCGCCCTGGTGCTCCCCATCGCGCTCGCCGCCGTTCAGGGGGGAGCCGGCGCGGCTCTGGTCGTCAACGGCTTCGCGTCGGCGGGGTATCTGGCGGCCCTGGTGGCGTCGGCCGGCCGCGATCCGGCCGTCCTGCGGGAGGTCCTGGCCCCGGGTTACACCACGGTGGGGGTCTGCAGCATGTTCGCCCTGGTGGGCGGCTGGCTCGCCGGCCGCAACCGCCGGCTGCTGGAGCAGGTGCGGGCCCACGAGCTGCAGCTCGAGCGGGACTTCGAGCGCACCGTGGCCTCGCTCGCCGCCGCCATCGAGGCCAAAGATCCCACCACCGAGGGGCACGTCCAGCGGGTGGCCCACCTGGCGGTCCTGGTCGGCCGGCGGCTGGGGATGGACGAGCGCCAGCTCCGGGTCTTGCGCTACGGCGCCATGCTCCACGACGTGGGCAAGATCGGCGTGCCGGAACGCATCCTCAACAAGCCCGGCGGGCTCACTCCCAGCGAGAAGGAGATCATGGAGGAGCACGTGGAGATCGGCCTGCGGATCATCCGCGACGTCGAGGTGCTGCGCGAGGTCGATCCCCTGATCCGCTATCACCAGGAGCGCTGGGACGGCGCCCGCGCCGGGGTCAAATACCCGGGCTACTTCGGCCTCGCCGGCGAGCAGATCCCCCTCGGCGCCCGCGTCCTCTCTGTAGTAGACGCCTTCGACGCCATCACCCACGACCGCCCCTACCGCCGCGGCGCGCCCGTCGAGGTCGCCCTGAAGGAGCTGTACCAGGAATCCGGACGGCAGTTCGATCCCCGGCTGGTGGAGATGCTGGTGGAAGCGCTGCGGGAGGGGGAGTGGCTGCCGCGGGGCGACGAGACGCCCCTGCTGCCGTTGAAGGTCAGCGCGTAGGGCCGCGTAGAGCGCGGTTGCTTACCGCGTCGCAAACAAGCTTGCCGCGCCTTGGAGAAGCTTGCCGCGTCCCGGGGTTTTACCCTGTGAACTTGTACCCCAGCCGGTGCACCGTGATGATGTACCGCGGGTCCGAGGGGTTGTCCTCGATCTTCTTGCGCAGCTTGGCGATGTGCATGTCCACCGTGCGGGTGAAGGGGATGGAGTTGTAGTCCCACACGGTGTCGAGGAGCTTCTCGCGGGTGATCACCTCGCCGCGGTGCTGGATGAAGAAGGCCAAGAGCTGGAACTCGCGCGGCGAGAGGTCGACCTGCTGCCCCCCCTTGTGCGCCTCGTGACGCCGGAAATCGACCGTGATGTCGCCGAAGCGGTAGATCTCGGGCGGGGCCACCTGCGCGCCCGGACGGGTGCGGCGCAGCACGGCCTCGGCCCGCGCCAGCAGCTCCATGAAGCCGAACGGCTTGGTGATGTAGTCGTCCGCGCCCACCTTCAGCCCCAGCACCTTGTCGATCTCCTGGCCGCGGGCGGTCAGCATGATGATCGGCACCGCGCTGCCCGTGCCGCGCAGGTGCTTGCAGATGTCCAGGCCGGTCATCTTCGGCAGCATCACGTCGAGCAGGATGAGGTCCGGCGAGTCGGCGGTGGCGAGCTGCAGGCCGGTCTCGCCGTCCTTGGCCACCGTCACCGAGTAGCCCTCGTATTGAAAGCCGTCGCGCAGGGCGATGGACATGGCTTCGTCGTCTTCGACGATCAGGACGTGGGTCGACATGGATCAGGCCTCCGAGGGTTGCTCCTGCTGGGCGGGAGCGGCGAGCGCGACCGGCTCGGTGACTTCGATCGGCAGGTGGATGGAGAAGGTGCTCCCCTCGTCCGGACGGCTCTCGACCGTCACCTTGCCATGGTGGGCCTCCACGATGTGGCGGACGATGGCGAGCCCCAGGCCGCTCCCCTTGACGTCGTGCACCAGGCCGGTGCTCACGCGGTGGAAGCGGTCGAAGATCTTGCGCTGCTCGCCGCGCGGGATGCCGATGCCGTGGTCGCGCACGGAGATGACGACGAAGTCGCCGTCCCGCCGCAGGGAGACGTCGATGTCCCGGGCGTCGCGCGAGTACTTGACCGCGTTGTCGAGCAGGTTCGAGAGCGACTGGCCGAGGGCCCCGGCGTCGACCACCACCGTCGGCAGCGGCGCGTCGATCCCCTTCAGATGGAGGCGGAACCCCTCCTTGCGCAGCCGCAGCTCGAAGGTCCGCAGGGTCGCCTCGACCACCTCGCGCAGGTCGGAGCGCTCGAAGCGGTAGGTCTTGCGCCCGGACTCGATGCTGGCGAAGTCGAGGATGTTGTTGATGAGCTGGGTCAGCCGCCGGCTCTCGGTCTCGATGAAGTCGCCGTACTCGCGGGCCTTGTCGACGCCGCCGAAGCGGCCGAGGCGCAGGAGCTCGCCGAACACCCGGATCGAGGCCAGCGGCGTGCGCAGCTCGTGCGAGACGTTGGAGACGAACTCGTTCTTCATCTGCGAGAGCTTCATCTCGCGCGAGGCGTAGCGCAGGGCCAGCATCAGGCCGCAGAGGAGCATCGCGGAGAGCGCCGCCGAGAGCCCCAGGTTGACGGCGAAGTTGCGGTGCGCCACCTCCGCCGCGGTGGCGTGGCGGGTGGCCAGCGCGATGTTCCAGTCGGTGAACACGAAGCCGAACGGCCGCCGGGCCTCCGTCCGCCAGAGGTCCGTATCATCGGAGAACGCATCGGTGGAGTAGATGACCCGCCCCTGGCTGTCCTCGACGGAGATGATCGGCCCCTCGCCGCGATCCGAGAGCTCGGAGAGCGCGTCGCGGATCGCCTTCGGCAGCACCTTCTCGCGGAAGTAGCGCTGGTCGAGGATCATGCCGGCGAGCCCCACCAGCCGCGAGGAGTCGTCGGTGATGGGGTAGAGGAGGATGCGGAAGCTGGGGTCCTTCTCCTCCACGAACAGCCGGACGTGCTCCAGCACGCCGTCCCGGTGGTTGAGCGCCTTCCAGGGAGCGACCGCCACCGAGACCGCCCGCGCCTCGGGCGAGTCGTCCGGCAGGGAGAAGGTCGTATAGCTGGGAGTGAAGAACAGCGGCTCCTTCTCGTCGCGCAGGCTCATCACGAACAGGCTCGTCACCCCCACCACCCCCTTCTTCTTGAACAGGTGGGCCGCCCGGTCGAGCTGGTGCTGGGTGAAGATGGTGGGCTGGAGGTCGAGGATCTGGCCGGCGTCGGCGTAGGCGTACTCGACGTTCTTGGAGACCGCCTCCAGCAGGCTCGCGACCTGGGCCTTGTGGGCCCGCTCGGAAAAGTGATCGAGCTCCCGCAGCCAGCGGTATTGCAGGCCGAGCAGGATCGCCAGCGGCAGCAACACCGCCACGACTCCGATCCAGCGGTTATAGCGTTTGCTCAAAGCTCTGATCTTCATGGCCGGGCGGGAAGTCTAGAGCAGATCCGCCGGCCGCCTTTTTCGTTTTACAAATAAGTTACGACCTTTTACCGCGTGTTGAGGATCTCCATGATCCCTAGGCCCTATTCTTTTCCTGCAACCCGAGACACGCGCCCGCGGGGGAGGATCCTCATCCTCTCCTCCAAGGTCCCCGCGGGCCACTTTTTTTCCTCATTCCCTCGCCCTCATCCCCACTTTGACGCAGGCCCGGC
>QHVW01000441.1 GCA_003223675.1 Acidobacteriota bacterium | reverse complement strand
CAGATCGAGTTTCTGGAAACGAGCCTGGAGAGGCTCCGCGGCACGCTCAACACCGCCGCCGTCGCGGGTGGGCACGCCTCTCTGCTGACGCGAAGGCGCGCACTCAAGTCGGGTCCGTAGCCTGCTTTGCCGGATTTGGCGTCCTCGGCAGGTTGGCCCTCAATTTGATCCCCTTTGGGACCCGGCCCTCTTCACCCGGCATCCCCCCCGACCTGACGGGAGAAGAGGGAGGCATCAGCCCGAAGAGTGTCTCTGTTCTGAAAATAGGGAGGGGGCATGTAGGGGCGGCCCTATGTGGCCGCCCTGGGTGGGGGGAATTTCCCGACCGGACCAGCCCCCGCCCAGGGCGGCCACATAGGGCCGCCCCTACAGAATCCCTCTTTTCCAGGGTGACGGCGTACCAGGTCTTCAACCCCAGGCGGGGGGAGCTGAAACATCCCCACCCTTCCAGCGTAGGATCTACAACACCACCTCCAAGGGAGGACGACCGCCTTGGAAGCTCTGTTGCACGACCTCCGCTACGCCGTCCGGACGCTTCTCAAGAGCCCGGGCTTCGCCGCCATCGCCGTGGTCTGCATCGCCATCGGCATCGGCGCCAATACGGCGATCTTCAGCGTCGTCAACGCCATGCTGATCCGGCCGTTCCCCTACGCGGACCCCGACCGCCTCATGGCGGTGCACGAGGTCCAGCCGAAGAACGACGTCAACAAGGGGGGCCTCTCCAACCTCGACTTCCGGGATCTGCGCGAGCAGGCGTCGTCGTTTTCGGAGATCGCGGCGTACACCCACCGGAGCCTCACCTTCTCGGGTGAAGGGGAGCCCGAGCGGGTCGAGGGGGCTTCGATCTCGTGGAACCTGTTCCAGCTCCTGGGCATCAAGCCTGCTCTCGGCCGCCTCTTCCGGCCGGACGAGGACCGTGCCGGCGCGCCCGCCGCCGTGCTGCTGAGCCACGAGCTCTGGATGCGCCGCTTCAACGGCGATCCGTCCGTCGTCGGCAAGGCCATCCTGGTCAACGCGGCGGCGCATACGGTCGTGGGCGTGATGCCGCCGGGCTTCCGATATCCCGACAACGAGCTCGCCTGGACGCCGCTCGAGCCCTTCGCGCACGACAATTCGCGCTCCGAGCGCAGTCTCGCCGTGCTGGGCCGCCTGAAGCCGGAGGTGAGCACGGAGCAGGCCCGGGCGGAGGTGAAGGCCTTCGTCGAGCGGATCGCGGCACAGTACCCGGGCTCCCATACGGGCTGGAGCGGCGACGTCCGGCCGCTGCGCGAGGACTACGCCGGCGCGAAGCTGCACCTGATCCTCTTCTCGATGCTGGGAGCGGTGATCTGCGTCCTCCTGATCGCCTGCTCGAATGTGGCGAACCTCCTGCTCGCGCGGGCCACGGTGCGGCAGCGGGAGGTGGCGGTGCGCGCCGCCTTCGGCGCCGGCCGCCTGCGCCTGCTGCGGCAATTCCTCACCGAGAGCGGGGTGATCGGCCTGCTGGGCGGCCTCGTGGGGCTCGCCTTCGCCTATTGGGGCATCCGCTGGATCGAGATCTCGATCCCGGCCGACAACCCGCTCCCCTTCTGGATGAAATTCACCATCGACGGCACGGTGCTCCTCTATACCTTCGGGATCTCCCTGCTGACCGGTCTCCTCTTCGGGATCGCTCCCGCCTTCCAGGCGCTCAAGACCGATCTGCACGAGACCCTGAAGGAAGGGGGGCGCGGCGTGGGCGGCAGCCTGCGGCGCAACCGGCTGCGCAGCTCCCTCGTGGTGGCCCAGGTCGCGCTGTCGCTCGCGCTGCTCGTCAGCGCATCCCTGTTCGTGCGCAGCTTCCTCAAGATCCAGGCGGACGGCGGCGGCCTGAAGACGGCCCACGTGATGACGATGCGGATCTACCTCCCGGCGGGGCGCTACGAGAAGGACGAGGACATGAGCCGCCGGGTGGAGGACGTGGTGCGGCGGCTGGAGGCCCTCCCCGACGTCGAGGCCGTCTCCGCGTCGAACAACATTCCGCTGAGCGACGGCGGCGGGGGCGGACGCATCGCCGTCGAGGGGAAGAGCTTCCCGCGCGGCGAGGAGCCCGACATCTTCTGGGCGGCCGTAAGCCCGCACTTCCTCCAGACGATCGGCCTCAAGCCGGTCCGCGGCCGCAATTTCACCGCCGCCGAGGGGACCTCGCGCTCCCACGTCGCCCTGATCAATCAGAAGCTCGCCAACCAGCTCTGGCAGGATCAGGACCCGGTGGGGCGGCGCTTCCAACTGATCGACGAGCAGACGGTGGAATGGATCTCGGTGATCGGCGTCGTCCCCGACTTCAAGAGCGAGAGCATCAGCGGCGACCTGCGGCCGAGCGCGTTCCTGCCCTATCCCTACCAGGCGTCGCGCAACACGGGGCTGACGATCCGCACCCGCTCGCATCCCCTGGGGATCGTGGCCGGCGCGCGGCGGCAGATCCGCGCCTCCGACCCCAACCTGCCGGTCTTCAACCTCTACACCCTGGAGGAGATCCGGCGCCAGGGCCTCTGGGAGTACCGCTTCCTGGGCGGCATGTTCGCGGTCTTCGGCGGCATCGCGCTGTTCCTGGCGGCGATCGGCGTCTACGGAGTGCTCTCCTATTCGGTGAGCCAGCGGGTGCGGGAGATCGGCGTGCGGGTGGCGCTGGGAGCCCAGGAGGGGGACGTGTTCGGCCTGGTCCTGCGCCAGGGATTGATCCTCGCCCTCTTCGGCATCGCCTTCGGGCTCCCCCTGGCCTTCGGGGCCTCGCGGGTGGTGGCCCGCACGCTCTACGACACCAGCCCCAACGATCCCGTGAGCTTCGGCCTCATCTCGATCGCGCTCGCCGCCACCGCCGCCCTGGCGAGCTACATGCCGGCCCGCCGGGCGCTGGACGTCGATCCGCTGGACGCGTTGCGGGGGGAGTAGGCGGCTCGCCGGAGCAGTCGAGCATGAGTGTCCCGGCGCCGGTGGTACGATGATCCGGGAGGAGCACATGGCCGCGAGGATTTTCGTCGACCATCAGAAGATCGTGGACTTCTGCCGCCATCACCACATCCGCAGGTTGGCGTTCTTCGGCTCTGTTCTCCGGAACGATTTCAGGCCGGAGAGCGACGTCGACGTCCTGGTGGAGTTCGAGCCCGGTCACGTGCCTGGTCTCGCGTTCCTTTCGATGGAGGAGGAGCTCTCGCGGATCTTGGGCCGGAAGGTGGACCTGAACACACCCGGCTTCCTCAGCCCGTACTTCCGCGATCAGGTGCTGGCGGAGGCCGAGGTTCAGTATGCCCAGGCATGAGAGCGGAGTGAGCCTTCGTCAGATGCACGACTACAGCGAGAGACCATCCTGATAACACAAGAGGAGGCCCCCATGCGCTCAACTCTCTTCGCTGGCCTGATGCTCGCCGCCGCAACGCTGCACGGCGCCGAGCTGCCGGGCTGGCAAACCGACTGGGACGCCGCGTTCAAGACCGCCAGAGAGCAGCATCGGCTCGTCTTCGTCAACTACACGGCCGGCTGGTGCGGCAAGTGCCACGACGTCGAAAGGCTCACGTTCAAGTCCCCCTACATCCTGCAACACCTCGCGGATTTCGTTCTGCTGGAGGTGGACGTCGATTTCAGCAAGCACGCGCATCACCTGACCGAGGTGCCCGCCTACGTCGTCTACGACCCGGAAGGGCGTGAGTGTTTCCAGATCGTGGGACCCGACGCCGGCTCGCACCTCACGGCCGCGAGTCTCGACGAGATCCGCCGCGCCGCGCCGGCGCTGCTCAAGGCGTCGGATCTCCTGGACGCCAAGCAGGATCTGGAAGCCGCTTTCCTCCTGGCCAACACGTACAGCCGCCTCAAGATGCCATCCCGAGCGCGCAAGGAGTACGCCAACGCGCGCAAGATCGCGGATCAGCGGGGCGATCCGGCCGCGGCACAGCTCGCGGACGCGCAGTCGGCGTTCACCTTCGCGCTCGAGAGGAATGCGCCCAAGGCGATCAAACAGCTCAAGGCCTTGGCGGAAAAACCGGTCAATCGGGATAATGAAGCCATGATCTGGCTCACCCTCGGGCATGCCTACGAGATGGCGAAGGACACCAGCTCGGCGCGAGATTCCTACCGTGAACAGCCGGTGAGATCCCGAGGCCGCGGGCGAGGTCGGCCTCGAATTCCCGCCAGCGCTGGAAGCGGACCGCGAGGGCCTTGGCGTCGATCTCGCGGCCGGCGAGCCGGTGGAACAGCTCCCAGTGGCGGCGCTCCGCGGGGCCGAGATCGGCCAGGAGGTGCGCAACCTCGGGGTCCTGATTCTCGATGACCTCCAGGAGCCGGGTGAAGCGCTCGCAGCTCCGCGCCTCGATCATGGCGCCGAACAGCAGGCGGTCGACCTTCGTCCAGGGCTCGCGGCCGGGGACGATCTGCGCCCGCAAGGCCTGGGCCCAGGGGTTCTTCCGCCGTCCGCCGAGCGGCCAGCCCCGCTTTCTGAGGATCGCCACCACCCGCCGGAAGTGCTGCACCTCCTCGGCCGCCAGCGCCGCGGCGCGGTCGACGAGCTCGGGGTCCTCGGGATAGTAGCCGGCGAGCGACAGGGCGTACACCGCGACCTGCTGCTCGCAGACCGCGTGATCGGCCAGAAACTCAGGCAGATTGGCCGCCGCCAACTCCGCCCACGAGCGGGGGGTCGGGTGGAGCAGAGGGAGCGCGGCGAAAACCTCCTCGAAGGCGGTCGGCGGGGTCAGGGGGCTTTCAGGGCCGGCGGAGCGTCGCATCATGCCCGACTGGGGATACGGAGCAGAAAATGATCGATAGTGAGCGGCAGACCGTCCGCCGTGGTGGATTCACAGGCGAAACGGGCGGTCACCGGCGATCCTGAGACTTTTAACTCCATAGCTTCGACTCCTGCGGGAATGCAATCCTGGCGATAGTGCGCGGCCCAGCCGGCGATCTCAGCGTCCGTCAGCATGACCACAGCTCCGGTGACGATCCCGCCTGTCCAATAACTCTCAAGTTGGCGGTGGACATCGCGATAGTCGTTCCGCCCCCAGATTTTGACCTCGACGACGCCGCGTCCGTCTGAGCCATCACGGTGCACTTTGAGGT
>QHVW01000440.1 GCA_003223675.1 Acidobacteriota bacterium | reverse complement strand
CGTCACCGCGAGCAGCACGGCGAAGGAGGCCGCGAGCGACACCGCCGTGGGGAGCGCTCCCGGCGGCAGCGGCGGCTTCGGGAGCGCGGGGAAGAACGTCTGGCGGGCCAGGAATTCCAGACCGAGATTGAGCGTCATGCCGGTGACCACTGAGCATGTCGCCGCCGCCGCAGTCACCCGCCGCCAGTTGAGCCCCACGGCCAGGGCCGGCGCCAGCGCGGCGCCGAAGGTGCCGAACGAGAAGGTGCCGAGGAGGGCAATGAGATCGTTATAGCCCAGTGCCAGGGCCGCCGCCGCTACGGTGACGCCGAAAGTCGCGATCCGTCCCCAGAGCAGCTCGTTCCCCACTTTCCGGCGGCAGGCGCGGGGGAGGTCACGCACCAGGACCGCCGCGCCGAGGTTCATGAAGGAGTCGGCGGTGGACATGATCGCCGCCAGGATCGCCGCCACGGCCAGCCCCGCCAGCGGCTCCGGCGCGAAGCCGAGGAGGAAGGCGGGCGCGGCGTCGTCCGGCTTCGCCAGCGGCGCGAGCTTCCCCTGCGCCACCAGGGCCGGCACCGCGAGCCCCAGCCCCAGCCAGATCAGCAGGCAGAGGGTCTGGGAAAGGCCGAGCACCAGCGGCAGCCAGCGCAGACGCCGGGGGTCCTGGATCATGTAAAACTTGTTGAGCATGTGCGGCTGGCCCAGCACGCCGATGCCGAAGACGAAAAAGAAGCCGAAGGCGGTGAGCGCCGGAGTCTTGCCGAGCGGCTCCAGGAACGGCCGCCCGAACCGGGGGGAGGCCGCGATACTGTGGGCCACCTGCCGGAAGCCGCCCCCGGCGGCCATGGCGTAGCCGAACACCGCCACCGCCGCCAGCACCATCAGTATCCCCTGGAAGACGTCCGTATAGACGCCCGCCATCATCCCGCCGGCCACGCTGTAGAAGAGGAGGACGGCGAGGCCGATCCCCACCGCGGCCGGCAGGGTCACCCCCAGCACCGCCTGGAGCAGGGTGCCCATGGCCAGGAGCTGCGTTCCCAGATAGCCGACCACCCCGACGAGGACGGCCACCGCCGCCGCGCCCGACGCCGCCCGGCTGCCGTAGCGGGCCAGGAAGGCGTCGGGGATCGTATAGACCTCCCGTGCCTCGGCCAGCAGCCGCAGCCGCTTGGCCAGCGCCCAGGCGAGGAGCGCGGGGGTGAAGCCGATCGACAGGTTGATGAACAGCGACGAAAGGCCGATCCGGTAGGTCAGCCCCGGGCCGCCCAGGAAGACGAAGCCGCTGAACGACGCCGCCATGGTGGCAAGGCCGGTCACCACCACCCCCAGCCCCTGGCGCGCCACCCAGAAGTCGTGCGGGCTCCGCGTGCGCCGCAGCGCCCAGACCCCCAGCCCCAGACAGGCCGCGAAATAGATCAGCGTCGAGACGACGATCAATGGGCGAGCGAGGACCGGCATCATCTGTTCCCCTATTGGTCCTCTCCGGAGCGGCGCAGCCGCCGCATCCGTTCGAGGTCCTCCTCCCGCACCCCGAGCCGGTCGAAGGAGAGGGCATAGAGCAGGCCGAGCCCCAGGAGGGGGACGGGGACGAGGACGAAGATCATCAGCGCCGTGGCGAGCGGCAGCCCGGCCACGTCCGGCCCCCCCGCGGGAAGGGCCAGGACGGCGGCGAGCCCTCCGGCCAGCAGCAGCCAGAGCAGCGCCAGCGGGAGGCCCAGACCGCGGCGTCCCTTCCGCGCCGCCCCCAAGGCGATCAGAGCGATGGGGAACGTGGCGCCGCCGAACGCCGCCAGCCAGGGCGCCAGGGGGGAGCCCAGGAAGGCGGCGAGCGATGCCAGGGTGGCAAGCGCCAGCAGGACGAGGGCGGACGGTCGGGCCAAGCGGAGCTCCCTCCGGGGGACCCGCGCATTCTATCCGCTATGATCCCCCCATGCCGCACCCCCAGATCCAGATCCTCGTCTGCCTGAACGAACGCCCGCCGGAGAGCGCCAAGCCGAGCTGCGCCCCCCGGGGGTCGCTCGCGGTCTACCACCGCTTCAAGGACCGGGTGAAGGAGCTCGGGATCCGCGACCGCGTCATGGTCACCCGCACCGGCTGCCTCAAGCACTGCAGCCAGGGGATCACCGTCGCCGTCTGGCCGTTCAACCTCTGGTACCGCGGCGTGACGGTGGACGACGTCGAGGAGATCCTCCAGCGCACCGTGCTGGAGGACGGCCGCGAGGTCGAACGGCTGCGGATGCCGGACATCCCCTGGGAATAGCGCTTCTACAGATTGAGCGCGCGCACCATCTCCGGGATGCGGGCCGTGGCCAGCTTCTTCACCTCCCGGGGGGAAAGCCCGAGCTCCTTGCGGAAGGCGGCGGTGAAGTGGCTGTGGCTCGAGAAGCCGAGGCCGGCCGCCAGCTCGCTCAGATCGGTCTTCCCTTCGGCGATCGGCTCCAGCGCCTCCCGCAGCCGCAACCGGTTCAGATAGCTGTGGATCGTCACCCCGGTCTCCTCCCGGAACAGCCGGCAGAGGTGGTAGGGGGAGACGTAGAGCGAGCGGGCGATGTCGTCCAGTTGCAGGCGTTCACGGAAACGCTGTTGCAGCAGGGCCTTGGCGTCCTCGGCGTAGCTACGGCGGGCGCGGCGGGATGGCTTCCGGGGGACGGAGCTCGCCTGAGCGTCCCCCCTGAGCACCTCTCGCAGCACCTTGAGAGCGGCCTCCTCGACCGCCATCGCCTCCCGCGGCTTCCTGTCCTGCAGGCTGCGCACCAGCAGACGCTGGAGCAGTTGGGCCCGGAAGAGGCCTTGGACGTGAATCGTCGGGAACCGCGCGTCCGGGCCCAGCAGGTCGAGCAGCAGCTTCCGCTGGACGACGATGGAGCTCCCGTGGTCGCGGCGGCCTAACGGGTGCTCGGACCGGAAGGGCTCTCCCGGGTTGTGGAGCAGGACCGAGGTGGCGTCGATCACGGCCGACCGGCCCCGGGCGTGGAGGACGAATGCGCCCGAGTGGACGAAGCTGACGACGTGACAGGGCTGGCGTCGCTCCGCGGACAGCTCCCGGGTGCCGTGGGCGCAGTCCCAGAGGGTGATGCCGAGCTGTGGATTTTTGAACAGCCAGTGGGTGTTGGTGTCCGGGATCTCCCCGGAGCTCGCAGGCTCGCTCATGATCGTGGACCTCCGTAGTCGCGATTCCCACGGTAGAGCCGCCCCGGGAGACGTACCATGAGCGGGAGATGAGCCGTCCATGAGCCGGTGCGGAGAGGGGTAGAACCGAACGCTGGAAGGAACGTAGAAGGGATATGGCTTCTTCGCGACTTTTCTTTGATGACTTCGAGCTCCGGCTCGACAGCGGCGAGCTCCTCCGGGACGGCTCGCCCGTGGCCATGCTCCAGCCGCAGCCGGCCCGGCTCCTGGAGCTGCTCGCCAGCCGCTCCGGCGAGGTGGTGGGCCGGGAGGAGATCCGCCAGCTCATCTGGGGAGAGTCGTTCGTCGACTTCGACGCCAGCCTCAATTTCTGCGTCAAGCAGATCCGCCGGACCCTGGGAGACTCCGCCACCTCCCCCCGCTATCTGGAGACCCTCCCCCGGCGGGGGTACCGCTTCCTGCGGCCGGTCCGGATGGAGGAGGGGACGAACGGAAACGGCGTCACTGTTCCGGCGGAGCCCCCGCCACCGCAGGCCCAGAGGAGATGGCCGCTGCTGACGGGGATCTCGGTCACCGCCGCGGCGCTCCTCCTGCTGGTCTTCCTGATCGCGAGCCGTTTCCCCGCCGCCGCCCAGAGCGCGCGCCTCGCCGTCCTCCCCCTGGCCTGCCATGGCTCGGGCCCGGCCGACCGGCAGGTCTGTGGCGGGGTGACC
>QHVW01000439.1 GCA_003223675.1 Acidobacteriota bacterium | reverse complement strand
ACTCTCCCGCGCGATCGGAATCCCCATGGCGAAGCCCTTTCTCACTCCGGAATCGAAGGCGGCGCTCGCGGAGGCGGTGCGCGCGGTCGAGTCGTGCAGCAGTGCGGAGCTGGTGATCGCGGTGCGCCACCGGACCGGCTCCTACCTGCACTCGGATCTCCTTTTCGGCATCCTGGCGGGAATCGCGGCCCTGGCCTTCCTGCTCTTCTCGCCCACGGTCTTCGCGCCGGTCTGGATCCTGATCGACCCCATCGTGGTCGGTGTGCTGGCGGGGTTTCTCGCCTCGTGGAGCTCAGGTCTGCGGCGGAGCTTCACGCCGCTCGCCGTGCGCCGGCAACGGGTCGAGACCGCGGCCCGGTCCACCTTGGTGGAGCGGCGGGTGCACGGCACGTCCGGGCGGACGGGCATCCTCCTCTACATCTCCGTCCTCGAGCGGGAGGCGGCCCTGGTGGTCGACGTGGGCGTCGAGGCGCTCGCGGCCATGGATGGCTGGAAGACGGCGGTGGAGGAGATCGAGACGGCGGTCCGGAACAAGGAGGACGGCGTCGCCGTGGCGGCGCGCCTCCGCGGCCTCGCCACCCTGCTGAGCTCCGCCCTGGTGCGCGGCGCGGACGACGTCAACGAGCTGCCGGACGAGGTGTGCTGACCATGAAGCGTCGGGTCCGGCGGCTGCGCGATTTTCTCACTCCCTGGATGGGCTTCCTCCTGCTGCTGCTGGAGCCCGCCGTGGCGTTCGCCCGGGCGGGGGGCGGCCAGAGCTACTCCGGAGGCGGCCATGGCGGCGGCGGGGGAGGCGGAGACGGCGGCCTCATCTGGCTGCTGATCCGGCTCTTGATCTGGCTCATTTTCAATCACCCGGTGATCGGCGTGCCGCTGACGGTCGTGCTGATCTACGCCTTCGTCCAGTATCAGAAGCAGCACGCCACCGCGAAGGGCCAGACCTGGGACTCGGGGCCTCCCAAGGAGCCCCCCGCGCCGCAGGCCTCGCGCGACCTGGACGACCTGCGGACCCTCGACCCCGAGTTCTCGGTGGTCCTCTTCGAGGACTTCGCCTACGCCCTCTACGCCCGCGCCCACGAGGCGCGCTCCAGCGAGCGGGACCTGGAGGCGCTGTCCCCCTATCTCTCCTCGGCGGCCCGCAGCCATCTCGCCCAGCGGCTGCCGGTGGGCGCGCCGGTCTCGAACGTGGTGGTGGGCGCCATGCGGGTGGTGGCGCTGTCGATCCCGCCGGCGGCCAACGCCACCCCGGGCGGTCCGCCGCCCCGGGTAGTTGTTACCCTCGAATTCGAGGCCAACATGACGGTCGGCCTTCCCGTGGACAAACCGGGGGCTGAGCACACGCACTACGTGGAGGAGCGCTGGCGCCTGGAGCGCGACGCCACCGTGCAGAGCAAGCCGCCGGAGAAGGCGCTCTCCTTCCAGTGCCCCAACTGCGGCGCGCCGTTCGGACCGGAGGGGGGCGACCGCTGCCAGTACTGCGGCCAGGTGGTCTCGGGCGGCCGTTTCGACTGGAGCGTCGAGTCGATCGACCTGATCCGGATGGAGGAGCGCCCCCCCGCCCTCACCTCCGACGTCCAGGAGGTGGGGACGAATTGGCCCACCATCTTCCACCCACGCTTGAGCGCCCGCTGGGCCGAGCTGGTGCGCGAGGACCCCGGCGTGACCACCGAGGCCCTCAACGCCCGGCTGCAGCTCATCTACGGCGAGCTCAACGCCGCGTGGTCCCGCCGGGACCTCGGCGGCGCCCGGCCGTACGTCTCGGACGGCCTCTTCGACTATCTCCAGTACTGGATCACCGCGTACGAGAAGCAGGGGCTGCGCAACGTCCTGGAGGGGATGCGGATCGTCGAGTGGAAGACGGTCAAGATCGTGCGCGACCACCACTACGACTCGCTGACCGTCCGCCTCTGGGGCTCAGGCCGCGACTACACCGTCCGCCAAGCCACGGGGGACGTGGTTACGGGCGATCCCAAGCACGACCGCTTCTATTCGGAATACTGGACGCTGATCCGTGGCGCGGGCGTCAAGGGCGCGCCGCGGGCCGACAAGAGCTGCCCCAACTGCGGCGCGCCGCTCGACGTCAACATGGCCGGCCAGTGCGAGCACTGCGGCGCCAAGATCACCAGCGGCGAGTTCGACTGGGTCCTGTCGAAGATCGAGCAGGACGATTCGTACACCGGTTGATCCCTTGGGTCAGGACGCCGCGAGGTCGTCGAGCGTCTTGCCGGAGGCGAGCGCCTCGCTGACCCAGGTGGGCCGCTTGCCGCGTCCCGACCAGGTGAGGCCGGGGTTGTCCGGGTGGCGGTATTTCACCGCCACCGCCGCGACCGCGCCCCTTCCCCCCCGCAGGAGCTCCTCGGGCGTCATGCCGATGCTCGCCGCCAGCTCCCGCATCTGATTGAGGACGCGCTCCTTCTCGGCCGCGCGGCGGGTCACGATCTCGGTCTCGATGTCCCGCGCCAGGGCCTGGAGCTCGTCGAGCGAAAGCTTCGAAAGATCACTGCCGGTTTTCGCCATCCTGTCTCTCCCTCCTTGCTGAAATCGGTCCGCAGTCTATCAGGAGACCGCGAGCAGGCCGGCCCGTTCCTCCGGCGTGAGGAAGGCGGCCTCGACCGCGGTCTCCTGCATGCGCCGGATCTCCGCCTCCGAGAGGCCCAGCTCCTCGGAGGCCACCCGGTACTCGTGGGCCAGATCGAGGCCGCTGATGCTGGGATCGTCCGTATTCAGGGTGCAGCGGATCCCCCGGCGCAGCAGGGCCGGCAGGGGGTGCGAGCGGTAGTCCCGCACGGTGCTGGTGTGGAGGTTGCTCGTGGGGCAGACCTCCAGCGTGATCTCTCGCTCGGCGAGCAGGTCGAGCACGGCGGGGTCCTCGATCGCCCGGATGCCGTGGCCGATCCGCTCGGCCCTCAAGCCCAGCACCGCCTGGCGGACGCTCTCCGCGCCGGCCGCCTCGCCGGCGTGGGCGATGGTGTGCAGGCCGGCCTCCCGCGCCTCCTGGAAGTGGCGGACGAACAGCTCGCCGGGGTAGCCCGCCTCGTCCCCCGCGAGGTCGAGCGCCACCACCCCGCGCTCCCGGCCGCGGATCGCCGCCGCCAGCTCGACGCGCCCGATCTCCGGCCCGTAGTTGCGGGCGATGATGCCGATCAGCTTCGCCTTCACCGGAATCGTCCCCCGCCCCTCCTCCAGCGCGTCGCAGGCGGCGTCCACCACCCCGAAGGTGTCGAGCCCGTGCGTCTCGCCCATGAACCAGGGGCTGAACCGCAGCTCGATGTAGTCGATCCCCTCGCGCGCCGCGTCCTCCAGGTTCTCCCGCACGATCCGCCGCACAGCGTCGTAGTCCACCATGGCCCGCCGCAGCAGCTCGAATTTGGCGATGAAATGGACCAGGCTCGGCTCGCGCTCGAGGATCTGGACGTGCGGGCGCAGCTCCTCGACCGTCCAGGCCGGCAGCTCCAGGCCGTGCCGCCGGCAGAGGTCGAGCACGGTCTCGATGCGGACGTTGCCGTCCAGATGGCGGTGCAGCTCGACCAGCGGATATCCGTGACGCATGCAGGTCCCCCTTGGGCACCGGATCTTATGCCGTCCGTCCGTCTACCAGAGCGCCGCGATGAAAGCCCCATACCTGTTGTCGCGCGAGCGGCGCCGTTCCCGCTTCTGGAGGCATCTCCACCGGCTGCTCCAGAAGAGCCGGAGGTGGTGGGGGCCGCTCTAGAGGCAGGAAGCTCCCGAGCAGGTCCGCAGCCGGGCCAGCCGGCGGGCGAGGTCCTGGCGGACGGCCGCTGCGCTCGAGTCCGCGTGCAGGCTGCGCAGCTCGGCGGGATCGCGCTGGAGATCGTACAGCTCCTGGTCGCCGTTCTTGTATTCGGCGTAGAGCCAGCGCGGATCGCCCGCATGAGCCACCCCCACCCCCTCTCACCGTCCCGCTGGAGCGCCTGGCTCCTGGCCCTCCTCGTGGCGATCGGCGCCGCCTGCGCCCAGGCTCCCGCGGAGCACCCCGCCGCCGGCACGGGCAGCCCGGCCGCCGCGGCTCCCACCAAGCGCGAGCCGGCCAACGTGATGCCCTGGGAGAAGGCGGACTGGCTGGAGCGCGAGGGGCGGGCCGAGAACGAGAAACCCGAGCTGGTGATCCAGGCCATGGATCTCAAGCCGGGGATGGCCGTGGCCGAGATCGGCGCCGGCACCGGCTTCTTCAGCCGCCGGATCGCCAAGGTGGTGGGGCCCGCCGGCAAGGTCTACGCCGAGGACATCCAGCCCCAGATGCTCGACCTGCTCAAGCAATACACCGCCAAGGAGGGGGTCGGCAACGTCATCCCCGTGCTCGGCACCGAGACCGATCCCAAGCTCCCCGCGCACGGCGTCGACCGCGTCCTGCTGGTGGACGTCTACCATGAGTTCCAGAAGCCGGAGCCGATGCTCGCCGCCATCCGCGACTGCCTGGCGCCGGGGGGGACCGTGATCCTGGTCGAGTACCGCCTCGAAGGGGACACCGCCGCCCACATCAACATCAAGCACCGGATGTCCGTCGAGCAGGTGCTCTCCGAGTGGACCGCCGCCGGCTTCACGCTGGTCCGCCGGAGCGAGGATCTCCCCTCCCAACACGTCTTCATCTTCTCGGCCCGCCGAGGCGCCAGGCCGCCGGCATAGATTTCCCACCCTTCGGAGCGGGGCGGCCCGAGGGGCGGGCCGCATAGAATGCCATCGAGACAAAGGGAGGGACGACATGGAACCGCACACCACCGCGCCCGTCATCCTGGCCGCGACCGACTTCTCCGAGACCGCCGCCGCGGCGCTCGACTGGGCCGTCGAGCTCGCCCGCCAGCAGGGGGCGCGCGTCGAGCTGATCCACGCCGTCACCATCCCGCCGTCGATCCCGGGCTACATCCCCACCGCCGACACCGATTTCCAGGAAGAGGTGATCCGCGCCGCCGAGACCCGGCTGGCCGAGGCCACCGCGGGCCTGACCGATAAAAGGATCCCGATCACCACCTTCCTCCTCCCCGGCACACCGTCGCAGGTGATCCTCGAGCGGGCCGATGCGATCTCCCCACTGGCGATCGTCCTCGGCACCCGCGGGCTCACCGGGCTCCGGCATCTTTTGCTGGGGAGCACCGCCCAGCGGGTGGTCCATGGCGCGCGCTGCCCGGTGCTGGCGGTCCACCCCGGCGACCTCGGCAAGCACCGGACGATCCGCACCATCCTGGTCCCCACCGACTTCTCGCCCGCCGCCGAGCTGGCCATCACCACCGCCCACCGGCTGCTCGCGGCGCTGGAGCAGGACGCGAAGCTGATCCTCCTCAACGCCTTCAACCTGCCGATCGAATACACCGCCTATGGGCCGATCCCGACCTCGGTGAGCTATCTCCAGGACACCGGTCTGGAAGCCGAGCGCCGGCTCTATGAAGCCGCGCAGGCCTTGCAGCGGGAAGGGCTGACCGTGGAGACCGTGGCCCGCGAGGGTGACCCTGGCCACGTCATCGCCGAGGAGGCGGAGAAGCGCGGCGCCGATCTGATCGCCATGGGCACCCGCGGGCTCACCGGCCTGCGGCACCTGCTGCTGGGGAGCACGGCCGAACGAGTGGTGGAGTACGCGCCCTGCCCGGTGATGACGATCCGGCAGTAGGTCCCTCATCACCCCGACCCTCTTCTCCCAGCCCTCCACCCGCCCTTCCGGGGAGAAGAGGGAGAAAAACAAACCTCTTATCGGCTAGATCCGACGGATCGGTCGGATCCGTCCGATCCGTCGGATGAGAAAAAACCCTTCCCGGTTCCCCTCTCCCGGTGAGGGAGGGGGGAGGGGACGGGAGAGGGGCAGGGGTGAGGGCCTACTTGATCCACACCGTCTTGATGTTCACGAACTCGCGGATGCCCACCTCGGAGAGCTCGCGGCCGTAGCCGGAGCTCTTCACGCCGCCGAAGGGGAGGCGGGGGTCGGACTTCACGATCCCGTTCACGAAGACGTTCCCGGCCTCGATCTCGGCCGCGAGGTCCTCGCCCCGGGCGGCGTCGGAGGTCCAGATGCTGGCTCCGAGGCCGAATTTCGAGCGGTTCGCCAGCTCGATCGCCTCTGCCGCGTCGCGCGCCCGGATCACCGCCGCCACCGGCCCGAAGGTCTCCTCGTCGAAGGCCGCCATGCCGGGCTGGACCCCGGTGAGCACGGTGGGAGCGTAGAACCACCCCTTCCCCTCCAGCCGCCTGCCGCCGGTCCGGAGCTGGGCCCCGGCCGCGACCGTCCGCCGCACCTGATCGTCGAGCGAGTCGAGCAGGTCCTCGCGCGCCATCGGGCCCACGTCCGTGCCCCGCTCCATGGGGTCGCCCACCTTCAGCCCCTCCATGGCGCGCACGAATTCCTCCTCGAAGCGGTCGGCGATGTCGTCGATCACGATGAAGCGCTTGGCCGCGATGCAGCTCTGGCCCGAGTTGATCGTCCGTGCCTTCGCTGCCTGCCGCCCCGCCTCGGCGGGATCGACGTCCTCCAGGATGATGAACGGGTCCGATCCACCCAGCTCCAGCACCGCCTTCTTCAGGCACCGCCCGGCCTCGGCGGCCACCTCCATGCCGGCGCGGTCGCTGCCGGTGAGGGTCACGGCGCGGATGATCGGATCGCCGATCAGGTACTTGGTGCGCGCCGAGGAGACCAGGAGCGTGGTCATCACGCCGTCCGGCACGCCCGCCTCGCGGAACACCGCCTCGATGGCGAGCGCCGAGCCGGGGACGTTCGCCGCGTGCTTGAGCACCGCCACGTTGCCGGCCATCAGGGCGGGGGCCGCGAAGCGGAAGAGCTGCCAGTAGGGGAAGTTCCACGGCATGATGGCGAGCACCGGCCCCAGCGGCTCGTGGCGGATGAAGCTCTTCGCGGCGTCGGTCCCCACCGTCTCCGTGGCCAGGAAGCGCTCCGCGTTCTCGGCGTAGAAATCACACACCCAGGCGCACTTGTCGACCTCGGACTCGGCGGCGGCGAGCGGCTTGCCCATCTCCTCCGTGATCAGCCGGGCCAAGCGGTCCGTATCCTCGCGCAGCCGGTCGGCGACGCTCGACAGGTGGGCCGCCCGCTCCGCGAAATCGAAGCGGCGCCACGACTGGAAGGCCTCCTCGGCCGCCTTCAGCCGCTGCTCGACCTCCGTCTCGTCGTGCTCGGGATACTCGCGGATCAGCTCTCCAGTGGCCGGGTTGATCGCTCGAAACATCGGAATCCTCCCCCGTCTGCCCATGCTCACCCCGGAGGTCCTTCCGAGGGGCGCACAGCGGCTCTCGAAGCGCTGCAAGCTCCGGGCCGCGATCTGGGGCAAGGGGAAATCGATGGCGGAGAGGGAGGGATTCGAACCCTCGGTCCGGGTTTACCCCGGACAACTGCTTAGCAGGCAGCCCTGTTCGGCCACTCCAGCACCTCTCCGAAAGGCCCGGCAGGGAGACGGTATTGTAGGGGGATGGGGGCCGGGAGTCAAAGAGAAGCCCGCCATGGGCTGAAGAATCGACGCCTGGAGAGCTGTTTAGACGCCAGAGATTGCGAGCGCCCGCCCCGCCCGGGCATAAATGCCCGGGCTACGCTTCAACCGAAAAGCCGGGTGAACCCGGCTCCTGGAGGAGCGGCTCTGACTTCGGAGCCGGCTTCAGCCGGCTTTTCGGTTCCCACGTAGCCCGGGCATTCATGCCCGGGCGGGGCGGGCCGGCCACGGGCGCTCCGGCTCTCTCACCGCCGCGATATACACTACTCCTCGCCCCGTTGGGCCCTACCGTGGAGGGAGCGCACATGCCCGAAACCGCCGAGACCGCCGCCGCCAAGGACGTCGACCAGCTCGCCAT
>QHVW01000438.1 GCA_003223675.1 Acidobacteriota bacterium | reverse complement strand
GACGTGCCGGTGAACTCCTACCGCTGGGCACGCGGCTTCAACGACTACGACAACTGGCAGGCGAGCGGCGTCTCGGGCCAGGGGGCGCGCTCGTTCTACTACCCGGCGGAGACGAAGGTGTGCGCCGACTGCCACATGCCGCTGGTCGATTCGCAAGACCCCGGCAACCGCAACGGCAAGGTCCACTCCCACCGCTTCCCGGCGGCCAACATGGCCGTGGCCTACGCCAACCAGGACAAGGTCCAGATGGACGTCATCGAGAAGTTCCTCAAGTCGGGCTTCATCACCACCGACATCTTCGCGGTGTCGCCGGAAGGTGAGGGGAAGGGGGAGACGGCGATGGTGCGCCGCTCGGCGCCGAAGAGCGATAGCGGTCCGCAGGCCAACACCACCTTCGCCGTGGGCGAGGAGGCCGAGGCCGCCACCCCGGCGGTGATCCGCGACGTGGGCCAGATGGCGGCGCCGATCGACAAGGCGGCCCCGCCGCTGAAGCCCGGCTCGACCGTGCGGGTGGACGTGGTGGTGCGCACCCGCGCCATCGGCCACTTCTTCCCCGGCGGCACGGTGGACGCCTTCGACGTCTGGCTGGAGCTTGCAGGGCGCGACGCCACCGGCAAGGTGGTCTACTGGAGCGGCATGGTGCAGGACGACGGCAAGGGGCCGGTCGAGCCGGGAGCCCACTTCTACAAGTCCTACCAGCTCGACGGCGACGGCAACCCGATCGACAAGCGCAATGCCTGGCAGGCGCGCAGCGTGTTCTACGTGCGGCTGATCCCGCCCGGCGCCGCCGACGTGGCCCACTATCGCGTCCGCATCCCGGCCGACGCCGTGGGGCCGATCACCCTGACGGCGAAGCTCAACTACCGGAAGTTCGCCCACGTCTACACCCAGTTCGCCTACGCCGGCCAGCCGAAGCCCGGCCAGGAGCACCTGATCACCAAGAGTGCCAACAGCGCCGCGTGGTCCTACGATCCCAAGAACGTCCCGGCGGACGTCTCGGGGAACATTAAGGGGGAGATCCCCAACCTGCCGATCGTCACCATCGCCTCGGCCGAGGCCAGGCTGCCGCTCGGTCCTTCCTCGGGACAAGCGGGAGCGCCGCAGTGGCGGCAGGTGGCGGAGAAGAAGGACCGCGAGCGCTGGAACGACTACGGGATCGGCCTGCTGCTGCAAGGGGACCTCAAGGGGGCCGAATTCGCCTTCAAGAAGGCCACCGAGGCCGAGCCGGGCTACGCGGACGGCTGGCTGAACGTGGCCCGCGCGCTGATCCGCGAAGGCGAGGTCGAGGCCGCCAAACCCTACGTGGAGAAGGCGATCACGATCACGCCGGGCCTGCCGCGCGGCTACTTCTTCAAGGCGATGATCCAGAAGGCCCAGGGGGACTACGACGGCGCGCTCGCCTCGCTGCGCACCGTCGAGGCCAAGTTCCCGCGCGACCGCGTGGTGCTCAACCAGATGGCCCGCATCCTCTTCCTCAAGCGCCAGTACAAGGAGGCGCTCGCCGTGCTCGACCGTGTCTGCGGGGTCGATCCCGAGGACGTGCAGATGCACTACACCGCCATGGTCTGCTGGCGCGCCCTGGGCAACACCGAGCGGGCGGCGCGGGAGCAGAAGCTGTTCCAGCGCTTCAAGGCCGACGAGGCGTCGCAGGCGATCACCGCCAAGCGCCGCATGCTCAGCCCCGAGGACAACAACGAGCGCCAGCCCATCCACGAGCACGAGAGCGTGCCGCTGCAGAGCATTCCGCGGAGCGCGGAGGGCTCGGCGATCGCGGGTGGGTGATAGGAGAACGAGCCTTTGAATCGCCTTCTCACTCTCGCCGCCCTCGCCCTCGCCGCCCTGGGGCTGGCCGCCGCCGCGCCGGCCCGCAAGGCCGCGGCCCCGGCGCCGCAGCCGGGGATCCGGTTCACCGACATCACCGCCGCCTCCGGCGTCCGCTTCACTCACAACAGCGGACGGTCGGGGAAGAAATACCTGCCCGAGACCATGGGCTCCGGAGTCGCCCTGTTCGACGCCGACGGCGACGGCTGGCTCGACATCCTGCTGATCAACAGCCGCGACTGGCAGCCGGGCAGGCGCAAGTCGCTGCCGGCCCTCTATCGCAACAACCACAACGGCACGTTCACGGACGTCACCCGGGGGAGCGGCCTGGATATCGAAACCTACGGCATGGGCGTGGCCGTGGCCGACTACGACAACGACGGCCGCGAGGACGTCTACATCACCTCGCTCGACGGCGACCGGCTCTTCCACAACGAGGGGGGCGGCAAATTCAAGGACGTCACGGCCGCGGCGGGGATCAGGAACGCCAATTTCGGCACCAGCGCCGCCTGGCTGGATTACGACCGCGACGGCAAGCCCGACCTCTTCGTGGGCAATTACGTCCAATGGAGCAGAGAGAAGGACCTCTGGTGCTCCCTCGACGGCGCCACCAAATCCTATTGCACCCCCGAGTCCTACAAGGGGACGGCGGCGAAGCTCTACCACAACCTGGGGGGCGGCAAGTTCGAGGACGTCAGCCAGAAGGCAGGGATAGCCGATCCCACCGCCAAATCGCTCGGCGTCACCATCCTCGACTACAACGGCGACGGCTGGCCGGACATCTTCGTGGCCAACGACACCCAGCCCAACAAGCTCTACCGCAACCAGCGGAACGGCACCTTCGTGGACGAGGCGGTGGCGGCCGGGGTGGCCTACTCGGAGGAGGGGACCGCGCGCGGCGCCATGGGCGTGGACGCCGCCGACTACGACAGCTCCGGCCGTCCGCACCTGCTGGTGGGCAACTTCACCAACGAGATGCTCGCCCTCTACCACAACGAGGGGAACGGCGTGTTCGTGGACGAGGCGCCCTCCTCGTCGGTTGGGCAGGCGAGCCTGCTGACCCTGACCTTCGGCGCCTTCTTCTTCGACTACGACCTCGACGGCCTGCCGGACATCCTCGCCGCCAACGGGCACCTGGAAGAGGAGATCAACCGGGTGCAACCCAAGGTGACCTACAAGCAGCCGCCGCTCCTCTTCCGCAACCTGGGGAAGGGCAAGTTCCAGTCCGTGGCCCCCATCCTGGGCCCCGACCTCGTCCGTCCCATCGTGGCCCGCGGCGCGGCTTACGGCGACCTCGACAACGACGGCGATCTGGATATCGTGATCACCACCAACCACGGCCCGGCCTACGTCTTCCGCAACGACGGCGGCAACCGCAACCACTGGCTGCGGGTGCGCACCGTGGGCACGAAGTCGAGCCGCGACGGCCTGGGAGCCGTGGTGCGGGTGACCAGCGCCACCAGCGGCAAGCAGTGGACGATGGTGCGCAGCGGCTCCTCCTACTGCTCGCAGAGCCAGATGGCCCCCACCTTCGGCCTCGGCGCCGACAAGCTCGTCCAGACCCTGGAGATCGAATGGCCGAGCGGCGTCAAGCAGCGCTTCGCCAACCTGCCGGTGGATCAGGTGGTGACGGTGGATGAGAGCAAGGGGATCGTGCCGGCCCCCGCGCCGCCGGTGAAGACGGCGCGGTAGCCGTCTTTTTTTTGTCCCTGTCCGTCCCTGCCCGTCCGTGCCTCTGTCGTCCGTGTTCTTTGAGCCTACGGCGAAGGCGCCAGGATCGCCATCACCAGCAGCCGCTCGCTGCCGGTGTTGCGGATGCCGTGGAGCACCCCCTCGGGGGCGATCAGCATCATGCCGGCTGCCATCGGCGCCTCCCGTCCTTCGAGCAGGAAGACGCCGCAGCCGGCGAGCACGTGGTAGACCTTGTCCATCCCCGCGTGCGCGTGCAGCCGGTGCTCCTGGCCGGGCTCGAAGGAGTTCAGCCCCACCAGGAGGCGGTCGGACTGGAAGAGCGTGCTCTTGCCCATCCTCTCAGAATCGTAGACGGCGAAATCCTCCGGACGGAAAGGTGCGGGCTGGTCCATGGCAATCTCCTCAATCGGTGAAGCAGATCCTGACCAAGATCTTACCGCTTGCGCGGATGCCCTACGAGCTTTCCGCGGCCGTTCGCTTGACGGTGATAACCTCTACGAATAGGCTCATAAGACCATGGATCACAGGCCCGCTCCGAGTCGATGGCTGGCGTACCGGCAGGAGGTTCCGTACCGGGACGTGCCGGTGGGCGTCGAGGCCTGCCCGCTCCAGCCTCCAGGCCGGGAGACCCGCGCCGGAGATCCGCCGATCACCCGCATCCCCCAGATGGTCGAGTCGCTGGCCGAGGCTCTCGACCCGTGGATGGACAGACCGTTCGCCCTGTTCGGCCACAGCGTGGGAGCGCTGGCGATGTTCGAGCTGGCGCGGCGGCTGCGCCGTCAGGGGCGGCGTAGCCCGGACTGGCTGTTCGTCTCGGGGTGTCCCGCTCCCGACCAGCCGTATCGCCGGCCCGTAGTCAGCCATCTGCCCCCCCGCGAATTCTGGCAGGCGATGCACGACCACTTCGACATGGGGCCCGTCGTGCTGGAGAACGAGGATCTGCAGGCCATGCTGTACCCCCCACTGCGCGCCGAATACGAGCTCGTCGAGACCTACAAGTACGAAGAGGAGGCGCCGCTCGCCATCCCTCTCTCGGTCTTCGGCGGCACGCGGGACCTGGAGACCACCTCGGACGAGCTCCAGGCCTGGAGCCGGCAGACCGTCCGCCGGTTCCGATGCCGCATCCTGGAAGGCAACCACATGTTCGTCAAGACCCAGAGAGAGGCGCTCCTGCGCGACCTGTCCCTGGATCTGTCGCTGCTCCCCTAGCCTCGGCGTGTCCTCGCGAAAAAACGCCGGGACCTGGGCAACGAGAGCCGCAATCTCGGCCCAGGTGATGCGAAATCGGCCCGCGCCCCGTCCCTGCAACGCTAGAATGCCACGACGTAACCTTCCAACGGTGCAACCTAAGGTTATATTGCCGCAACGTATCCTCAGGTCGGCTCCTCTTTTCCAGCGCCATCATAGTTTCGCCTTCTTTTGCCGCGATATCGCGCCATGATGCGCTATTCTGGGAGCGATCTGGCTGAGATCTTCGAAAATAGGCGCAAGATGGGGAGATAATGCGGCAATACAGGGTAGTATCGGAGCCTATCGGAAAGAAACGCTGCGAGATGCTGAGACAACGCGGCAATGTCTCCTTGTCTCGCATCTTTCCGGAGCTATCTGCGTCATCATCAGAAAATCTTGCATCGTATTGAGTCCTGTTTTATGCAAGAGATCCATGTCTGGAAGATCGTAGGTTTATCTCGCGTCAAAATTTTTCGGCGACAGGATTTCTGCCCGGAGGGTGCTGCAAGCTCTCTCCATCTTGCGGCAAAGATAATTGTGGTTGCGTCGCATTCATGTTATCATTTTTGGGTAGGCTCCAGATTTCTGCATTGTGGGTTGGCTTGGCGCAAGATGCCGCGAGGTCGCGTAGCGCCGGGAGAGCCTGGACCGTTGTAGCCCTACAAGGAGCTGGATGAGATGAGCACGTCGCTTTCCGTGGCGGAGATCCTGAGCAAGCTGGAGGCGAGGATCGCGCATCACGAGCAGCAGATGGCGTTCCACAAGCAGCAGGAGGCCCATCATCGCGAGCAGAGCGCCGCGCACGCCGCCGAGCTCGAGAAGGTGAGGCAGCATTTCGAGTCCTTCAAGGCGGCGGCGCTCCCGGCGGCGGATCTGGCCGGGGTCTCCGTGGCTCCCGAGCCGGGGAAGAAGGAGGAGTTGGAGGACCTCCGCGAATTCGTCGGCAAGCGGATCATGGCCAGCAAGCTGATCGTCCGCGTGATCCACAGCCTCACGGACGAGACCTTCGGAGCCACCCGGGTGGCCGCGGAGACCAACCGCCGTTATCGCACTACCCTGAAGAAGCCGGTGGACGCGCGTGCAGCCTCGAACGTCCTCCGCCGCCTCCGCGACGCCGGGGAGCTCCGCCAGGTCCAATCCGGAGGCGCCGCCCACGAGGCGCTGTACTCGAAGGGGGGGCGGGGGTAGGGCTCGAAAATCAACGCAACCCGGCGAGGACCTGCTCCGGGGGCATCACCTGCCGCCTCAACGGCCCCCGAACCGGTGCCTTGAGCCATAGCGCCATGAAGACCTCTCGCCCCTCGATGAATGGAAGTCTTGCCACCTTCCGTTCCAACTCCTGGAGCAGGCGAGCCGGATCGTCCGGCGATGCCCACTTGACTTCGCCAATGAGGAAGGCATCCCGCCCCTGGCTCTCGGCGACGAGGTCGATTTCCAACGGTTGGCGATCCAGACCGGGTCCCCACCAGCGGCTGGCCGGACCCCAGGTCCTACCGAAGTAGTCGAGCACCGGCACGCTCTCCCGTGCCAGCTCTTCCCAGGCCTCACCGGCGTGGTGGGGGAAGCGGGCCGCGATGTCTCGTTCCACCGCGGCGGTCTGCCGGGCTTCCAACCGGGAGCGATCGGGTTGAACGAAACGAAACCAGAAGCGCAGGAAGGGATCCGCGATCCGGTAGAGGGTCCGTTTGCTGCTGCGCACCGAGGTGCCGAAGGGCATTTCCCGTGCTACGAGATCCATCTCCATCAAACGCTCCAACGGCCGCGCCAGGGAGGTAGCCGGCTTGCCCATGCGCGCTGCGATCTCGGAGATGCGATGGCAACCCTGACCGATCAGAGCCAGGATCGACGTCGCCTGGGCGGTGTCGCGCAAGTCATCGAGGAGCAGGCGTGAAGGCTCTTCGTAGAGGACCCCGAGCGGGCTCAGGACCAGGGACCGGACGGCCGTCGCAAGGTCCGGATGATCGCCGGCGAGCTCCCAATAGCGCGGAATGCCACCCCAGACCGCGTAGGCTTCGACAGCCTGGACGGGATCGTCCAGGTGGAGAGCGCGTTGAATCCAGCCGGCCCTGAGAGGAGCGATCTTGAGGATCTCCCGGGCGCGGCCGAACAGCGGCTCGATGTGCTTCTGCAGCACGCTCGGGAGCTCGCGGGCCTCGGCGACCAGGGCCGGAAGCTCATCCAGGACCAGCGCCGTCCTGGGATCGGCTTCGCGCCAGAAGCGGGCGAAGAGGGAGTCCCAGTCGGGGTAGGTTACCCGGTCAAACCCAGGGAGGAGGCGGGCGATCTCCGCCGCCAGGCTCGTCCTCTGGAGGGCCCCCTCCCGTTCGTCCCCCACATAATAGATGGACCGCTCCGGCGGCAGGATCTCGCGCAAGAGCCGGGACTTGCCGCAGCGCCGGCGGCCATACAGCACCCCAAGAGAGCCCTCCCGGCTCTCCACCAGCCGCGCCAGGCGTGCGGTCTCTTCGTCGCGGTCGAGGAAGGGCAGTCTCATCAGGATTATGCACCTGGAACATTATGTAGGAGCGGCATAGTATCGTCAAGGGAGGCTCTTATGGAGCCAACTGGGTGGCCCAGGAGACCGTGCTAGCATTCCGCCGATGATCGCGATCGAGGACATCTGCGAGCCGGAGTGGGCCGACTGGTACCGGATGACACCCCGGGAGCGCTGGGAAGAGAGCGCCCGGCTCTGGCACCACTACGTCGCGATGGGAGGCTCTCTTGATCCCGAGCCCGATCCGCAAAGCCCTTTCTACGATCCGCAGACATCGAGTCGCCCACCTGTTGATGGGCGGCCAGGCCTGCGTGTTGTACGGCGCAGCGGAGTTTAGTCGCGACCTGGATCTGGCCCTGCTGCCGGACCCCGCCAATCTCGATCGCCTCCAGGCTGCCCTGGCGGACCTCGACGCCGAGGTGATCGCCGTCCCGCCCTTTTCGCTGAAGCTCCTGAATGAGGGGCTCGCGGTTCACTTTCGCTGCCGGCAGCCGGAGGTCGCGGGGCTGCGGATCGACGTGATGGCACAGATGCGGGGTGTCTCACCCTTTCCAGAGCTTTGGGAGCGGCGGACGACCTTCGCCTTTGAGGACGAGACGTTGGAGGTCCTGGCTCTGCCGGACCTCGTGGCGGCCAAGAAGACCCAGCGAGACAAAGACTGGCCGATGATCCGCCGGCTAGTCGACGTCAACTACCTGAGCCATCGGGACGAGCCGACACCGGAGCGGAGCCTCTTCTGGCTGCGGGAGCTGCGGAGCCCCGAGCTCCTGGTTGAGGCGGCCCGAGCGCATGCTGACCTCCTGGAGAAGATGGCCGGGGAAAGGCCTCTCCTGAAGCTGGCGAGCTCTGAGAGCCTCGCGAACGGCGTCCTTGAGCGGGCGCTGCGGGATGAGGAGGATTCAGAACGGCGCCGGGACGCGGCCTATTGGAAGCCACTGCGAGAGCACCTCGAGCGTCTTCGCCGGGAAGCTCGGAAGGCATAGGGCGCTCTGTGGAACGCTCCAGGGAAGATAGAGAGCACCAGGGTCCAACTTCCGGGCATCCATACCGCCAGCATTCCTGTCGGGCAACTTCAACGCGGACAGAAACATAGGAGAAAGTGATGAAGAAATGGATCTGGCTAACCATATTGATTATCTTAATTGCGCTTGTTGTTGTCATGGGAGCTTCCCGGCTCCTCGCTCGACCTGACTTGGAGAAGAATCGGGGCGCGGCCCTTCAGGCGCTGTCAGACCAAGTGCCGGCTGGATCAAAGGACCTTGGTACACTGGTGGTAACGAATTATCGAGAGTATCGCGCCAATTCTGTAAGATGGAGCGCCGCTTATTTCGGATGCATTTTTGGCTCCGCTTTCCTGAGTGCATTGGCTGGGGTAGTCTTGAAGCTGGAGAGCCTGGGAGGAAAGCCGGCATTGAAGAACGACTTGGCGGCAAGTTTTGCCGCTGTAGCAGCTCTATTGATTACGCTGTCCACAGTTGGCGACTTTCAAAGGAAATGGGAAGCCAATCGTGTTGCGGCAAGTGCAATGGAAAATCTCGCTTATGATCTCCTGAAGCCTGAAAAGGCTGCTGACCGAAATACGATCCTCGGGAGAATCCAAGAGATCAATGAAGTGCGTACTGCTGGTTTAGTAGGCGGTGCCACGCGGAGCTCGGGGGCAAACGACCGTCTCAAGGGAGGAACCACTCCCGAGGTTTCGTCATCTGCTCAACTACTACGACAGCTCCGGAAGCCAATCGTCGAAGAAAGAGCTGCGGCCCTCAACGAAGGTGTTTATTTCATACAGCCACCGGGACCTAGATGTGACCTCTAGGCTCTGCCGGAAATTGGAGGCATACGGGCTTAGAGTGCTCATCGACGTAAATGCTCTTCCTCCCGGGAAGAGCATTCGTGCATTCATCGAGGAGAGCGTCAAAGCATCAGATGCGACAATCTCGATTGTGTCAAGGCATAGCCTGATGTCGACTTGGGTGGCTTTGGAGACAGTAGAGGCGCTGACTTACAGTAGAAAGAAAATTTTTGGCTGCTTCGTAGACGATGCCTTCTTAAAGAGGGAGTTTGTGGATGAAGCGCTAGGCCATGTCGCAGAACAGATGCGCGAGATCGGCGAAAGGATCAAGAAGAGAGTTGATAATCAGGAGAGCTTCGGAGATCTGTATCAAGATTGGGAAGATCACCGAAACCTCCGCTCAAGTGTCGACAAGACTGTAAGGCAACTACGAGATACCGCGTGCCTAAGTCTACATCAAGACGTCTTTGAGGAGAGTTGCGAGAAACTGGCAAAGGCTCTGGGGCAGTTAAATGGGTAGAGCGTCCGACGGGACGCTATTTCGGCTCGTACTACCAGAACAAATTCAGCTCCCCGTAGCGAGCACGCCCCTCCCTGGAGGCCTTGGCTCAGAAGCCGAGCTTGAATGCCACGTAAGGTCCGGAGAGCTCGAGGGTGGTCTTGAGCTCGCCCAGGTCGGTCTTGTTCTTGAATTCGGCATGCATGTAGCGATAGCCGGCGAGCATCGTGTACCGTCTACCATCGCCTAGGGAGTAGCCGAGGCCCGCCAGTGAATTCCAGGTCACCAATAGCCTCTTCTCCCGGTGATCGGTGCGGGCCGAACATCCAGCCTGGACCTGTAGAGGCGCGTCGTCAACCCAGAAGTGACGCGTTGTTCGTAGGGGCGGCCACACAGGGCCGCCCCTACAGACAGATCCCTCATTTCAGGTTGACGGCGTACCGGCAATCGGGCAAAGACAATCTGATACGTCGATTCGGGCCTGTCCGGATGCGGCGGAGAGATCAGAGAATGGGCGGCGCGCCGTTGGGCACGACGTCCTGGGTGGCGGTCGCGATGCGGGTCCGCTTTTCGACGGCCGCCGAGCGGAGCATGGAGAACGCCGCGTAGAGGACGACTCCGACGACCAGCCAGCGCAGTGCGGCGAGCGGCAGCGATTTCACGATGAAGGCCGCGATCAGCACGGCCGGCACGCCGGCCAGCCCGAGGCCGAGCGTCGTGCGCAGGCTGTAGCATCCGCTGCGGATGAAGCGCACGCTGCCCACCGGCATGAGGAAGGCGCAGGAGCCCATCATGATGGGGAACGCGCTCTGCGGGCTCATGCCGAGCAGGCTGACGAGGATCATGCACGGCGCGTAGAGGCCGACGCCGACCTCCATGAGCATGCCAAGGACGAAGTTGCCGCCGAGGCCCACGGCGAGCTTCCATCCCGCGAGCTCCTGCGCCGCGCCGCCCGCAGGGGTCAGTTGGAAGATCTGCATCAGGAA
>QHVW01000437.1 GCA_003223675.1 Acidobacteriota bacterium | reverse complement strand
TGGGGCGGATCCCCACCACCCCGCGGTCCATGAAGCGGCGCCGCGCCTTGGGGGCCCCCACCAGCACCTCCGCCTCGGCGGCGGCGGTCCAGGCGACGACCGGGAGCACGGACAGATGCTCGGCGAGCGGCGTTATTTTGCCGTTCAGGGCCCGCACCCGCTGCCCCTCCATCCAGCCCACCTCCAGGGTGGAGCGGCGGTCGGTCTCGATCTCCCCTTGAACGTGGAAGGAGCCGGCGCCGTGGCGCGCGCAGTCGCCGATCTGGGCGGCGCGGAAGCTGCGGGTGGTGGCGAGCACGTGGACGGCCTCCAGGAGGCTCGTCTTGCCGGCGCCGTTGCCCCCGAGGAGGAGGTGCGACCCGCGAGCCGGAGCCCAGGCGAGGGGCTCCAGGTTGCGGAAATCGCGGGCGGCGAGGTGGGTCAGCATCGTGTGTAGGGGCGGCCCTGCGTGGCCGTCCTGAGATACAAAGGGCGCCCACATAGGGGCGCCCCTACAGCCGCCGATCGACGGGATCTCAGATCCGCATCGGCATGATCACGCAGAGGTAGCGGGTGTCGGGCCCGTCCTGCGGATAGCCGACGCACTGCGTGTTCTCGTCCTTGAGCTCCAGGCGGATCTTCTCGGTCTCCACTGCGGCCAGGAACTGGGTGAGGTAGTCGGGGTTGATCCCCACCCGGAACTCGGGGCCGTCGTAGGTGCAGGCGACCTCCTCGACCGCTTCCCCGAGATCGGAGTTGACGGCCGAGATCACCACCTGGTCGGTGGCGAACTGGAGGCGGACCGCGCGCGCCCGGTCGCCGGTCATCAGCGCGGCGCGCTGCACGGCGTCGACCAGGAGCTTGCGGTCGAACAGCACCTTCTTGTCGTTGTCCTTGGCGATCACCCGCTCGTAGTCGGGGAAGGTCCCTTCCAGGATGCGGCAGATCAGCTCGCGCCGGCCGAGGCCGAACGAGAGGTGGTGCTCGCCGCGGCCGTAGGAGAGCTTGCCCTCCCCCTCGAAGCGCTGGAGCTCCTGGAGGGCCTTGCGCGGCACCAGGACGGAGTCCTCGCCGCCGGCGCTCTCCAGCCCTCCCTCGACCAGGGCCAGGCGGTGGCCGTCGGTCGCCACCATCTCCAGCCCTCCGTCCTTCAGCTTCAGCAGGGCGCCGTTGAGCTGGAAGCGCGACTCCTCGGCCGAGACGGCGAAGAGGATCTTGGCCACCATGCGGCGAAACTCGGTGAAGGGGATGTCGACCTTGCGGCCGTCCTCGAGGGTGGGGAGGGTCGGGAAGTCGTCCGGAGCCAGGCCGTGGATCTTGAAGCGCGACTTGCCGGCCCGGATGGTGAGCACGCGCGGCTCCTCCTGGACCAGCAGCACCTCCTCGCCGGTGAGCGAGCGGATGATCTCGACCAGCTTCTTGGCCTGGACGGCGATCCCCCCCTCGCGCTTGATGTCCGCCTCGCACCAGGAGGTCAGCGAGACGTCGAGGTCGGTCGCGGCCAGGTTGAGCCGGTCCCCCCGCGCGGTGAGCAGCAGGTGGGAGAGGACCGGGATGGTGGTCTTGCGCTCGACGATGCCCTGCATCGGGCTGAGCTCGCCCAGGAATTCGCTACGGGTGACGCGGATCTCCATTCACTCTTCCTCTTCTAGAAGACATCTGAATATAGCATAGCCGTAGTAGACCGTAGGCGCTGCGGAAACGGGGAAAACCGCCCTAAGCTCTTCCATCTCGAAGCCTTAAGATTGGATCTGGGGGCTGTGCAGAGCCTGCGGACGGTTTGAGGAAAACGAGGAAAACCCGCAAAGGCAGGAAAAAATCCGCAGAAGCTCCACAACCCTTCCGGAGCGCTCTCCGCAGGCTTTCCCCAGGCAGGCCGAGGGCCTGTTGGGATGCCGAAATCAAATGCAAAGGACGTGCCCTACTCGAAGTGCTTCTCGAAGCCAAGCAGGGTGCGGTCGAAGTCCGGATCGGAGCCGCGCTTCTTCTGCACCGTCTCGCAGGAGTACATGACTGTGGAGTGGTGCTTGTCGTTGAACAGCTTGCCGATCTCCGGGTAGGAGAGCTCGGTCAGCCGCTTGCAGAGGTACATCGCCACCTGGCGCGGGATGACGATCTGGCGCGAGTTGCTCTTGCTCTTGATCTCGGAGACCTTGAGATCGTAGTGCCGGGCGACGACCTTGATGATCTCGGCCGCGGCGGGCTTCTTCCCCTCTTCCGGCAGGATGTCCTTGAGCGTCTCGCGGGCGAGCGCCGGCGAGAGTGGCTTGTCGGTGAGCGAGGAGTAGGCGATCACCCGCGTCAGCAGCCCCTCGAGCTCGCGGATGTTCGACTTCACCTGCTGGGCGATGAACTCCGCCACCTCCTCGGGGAGCTGCACCCCCTCCAGCGAGGCCTTGCGCTGCAGGATCGCCACCTTGGTCTCCAGGTCCGGCGGCTGGATGTCGGCGATCAGCCCCCACTCGAAGCGGCTGCGCAGCCGCTCCTCCAGCGTCGGGATGTTCCGCGGCGAGGAGTCGGAGGAGAGGATGATCTGCTTCTGGCTCGTGTAGAGGGTGTTGAAGGTATGGAAGAACTCCTCCTGCGTCCGCTCCTTGTTGGCGATGAACTGCACGTCGTCGATCATCAGCACGTCGATCGTGCGGTAGCGCTCGCGGAAGGCGGGCATGCGGTCGAAGCGGATCGAGTTGATCAGCTCGTTGACGAACTGCTCGGCCGCCAGGTAGAGCACGCGGAGCTGCGGCCGGCTGCGCTGGATCTCATGGCCGATCGCATGCAGCAGGTGGGTCTTGCCGAGGCCGACCCCGCCATACAGGAAGAGCGGGTTGTAGGACTCCGCCGGCTTCTCGGCCACCCGCTTGGCGGCGGCCGAGGCGAACTCGTTCGACTTGCCGTCGACGAAGCTCCCGAACGTGTACTTGGGAGTGAAGCTCGACGGCGCGGGCGGCGTCTCGTCGGAGGGGATCTCGTCCTTGTCGAGCGCGAAGAGCACCTCGAAGCCCGGATCGCCCAACCCGGCCACCGCCCGGTCGACCATCGGCCGGTAGCTCTCTTCCAGCGTATGGAGGAAGCGGGAGTTGGGGGCCACCAGGACGAGCCGGCGCCCATCCTCATCGCCTACCTTCAGCGGGCGGAACCAAGTGGTGAACTCGTCGGGATCGAGCTGCTGCTGCAACTGTCTCTGAAGGAGAGACCAATAGGATTGCGACATGGGACCTCAAAAACTGCGCGACGATAGTCTATTTCCACAGAATTTCCACAGACTGTGGAAATCCTCTCTCCGGGGAGGGTTGATTCCTAGCGAAGCGGTTAAAGGTGACTACAACGGGGACCATCATAGCACAGCCGCAAGCGCCCGCAAGCCCCCTGAGCACGAAGCGGAGAAGATTTTGTAAGCTCATTTAAATCAGTGACTTCCGGTTAGAATGGCCGCGCGATCCTGGCGACCTCCACGGGCAATTCAAGCAGGCGTGGCGGGGTCTTTTCAAGGGACTTGACGACGTCCGCCAAAGCTGCCGGGATACGCGGCTGCCGCCTCTCCACGAGGAGATCGAGCCACGACGGCGGCGACGGATAGAAATCGAGGCCCACCGTCTCGCCGGCGCCCAGGTGGGCCTGCTGGCGGGCGATCTCGACGGCGCGGTCGAGCCCTCCGAGCTCGTCCACCAGACCGATCTTCTGCGCCGCGGCGCCGGTCCAGACCCGCCCGCTCGCCACCCCCTCGACCGCCGAACGGCTCATCCGGCGGCCGGTGGCGACGTGGCCGACGAACGCCTGGTAGGTGCGGTTCATGAGCTGCTGGACCCGCACCTCCTGCTGCGGCGTGTACGGCTGGAGAGAGGAGTAGAGGTCGGCGTTCGCGCCCCGCTTCTGGGTGTCGTGGCCGATGCCCAGGATCTCCTCCTCGAAGCGGCGGGTGACGAGCTTGCCGCCGAAGATGCCGATCGAGCCGGTCAGGGAGGCCGGCTCGGCCACGATCTTGTCCGCCCTGGCCGCGATGTAATAGCCGCCCGAGGCCGCCGTGTCGGACATCGAGACCACCACCGGCTTCTTCTCCCGCAGCTTCTCGACCTCGCGCAGGATGAGGTCGGAGGCGAGGGCCGATCCGCCCGGGCTGTCGATGCGCAGCACCACGGCCGCGATCCCGCACGATCTCGCCGAGGGCGAAGACGACAGCCACCCGCTTGCCGGAGAGCACGGGGGTGGGGCTGTAGTCCTCGATCGCGAGCCAGGCCGGCTTGCGCCCCACCCGCTTCTCCAGGTGGGCCTTGAATTCGTCGGGATAGGCGAGTTGGTCGACCAGACCGCGCGCCAGGGCCTCGTCGGCCGACCAGGGGGCGCCGTCGATCAGCGCCCGCACCTGCGGCTCGCTCTTGTGGCGGGCCTCGGAGATGGCGGAGACGATCTGCGCGTAGTAGCCGTCGAGCACCGCGGCGAGCGCCTCCTGGGCCTCGGGGCTGTACTGGCTCTGGGTGTAGGTCTCGACGGCGCTCTTGTAGCGGCCCACGCGGTTGAAATCGGGCTCGATCTTGAGCTTGTCGAAGGCGCCGCGCAGGAAGCGGGTCTCGGTGTAGAGCCCGAGCAGGTTGAGGTCCCCCGCGGGAGCGAGGTAGATCCGCTCGCAGGCGGTCGCCAGATAAAAGGCAAGCGTGCCGTTCGACCCTTCGCCGGCGGTCTCCAGGTAGCAGTCGACGAATTTGCCGGCCCGCCGCAGGGCCATCATCTGGCGGCGCAGCTCCTGGGCCTTGGCCAGCCCGAGGTCGGCGTCCTGGATGTAGACGGCGAGGCCGCGCACGCCGGAGTCCTGGCGGGCCGCGCGCAGGGCCGGGTAGAGCTCGGCGATGCTGGCCGGCTCCGGCGAGCCGCTGAACGGCAGCCGGGGCTCCCGCTGCTCCAGCACCGGGCCGGCGAGGTGCCAGACGAGCACCGTAGGGCCTTCCCCCACAGCGCCCCCCCTTCCTCCCAGCAGGATGCCGGCGATCGTCGCCATGATCGCGATCCCCAGTAAGAAGGAAAAGATGAAGAGCAGCTTTTTCATGGCCTGATCCTACTTCCCTTCTTCATTGTCCTTCCAAATTGTCCGGCCAATAGGCCCGCCAGGCGTCCATCTCCCCGCGTTCGACGAGCGCCACGTGGCAGATGGCGTCGCCGGGGTGGACCAGCGGGAGCTGGGTGAGGCCGAGGACGATGCCGGCGCAGGGAGCCTTGAGCACGCTGCGCTCCCGGCCGAAGGGGTTGCTGTGGACCGAGATCTCCTGCCCACGGCTCAGGGGCGCTCCGAGGTCCACCTTGAGGTCGAGGATCCCCCCCTTGCGCGAGCGGATCCAGCGCGTGCGCTCGATCCACAGCCGCAGCGGCGGATCGGCGGGCTCGCCCGGCATCATCCTCAGATGCCGCAGCACGTTGAGCACCCCCCGGACCCCCACCTCGATGAACGGCCGCTCCAGCCGGCGGGCGCTCCCCGCCTCGTAGACCACCGTCGGCACCCCGGCCGCCACCGCCGTCCGGCGCAGCGACCCTTCGGGGCCGGCGCCGGCGACGATCAGCGGGCAGCCGAACGCTCCGGCCAACTCGGCCACCGCGGGATGGGCGAAGTCGGCCCGGAGCTGGGGGTAGTTGGTGCGCTCGCCGCCGGCCGTATGGAGGTCGAGACCGAAATCGCTCTTGCGGATCACCTCGCGGAACAGGACGTCGGCCAGGCGGGAGGTGAGCGACCCCTTGCGGCTGCCGGGGAAGGAGCGGTTGAGATCGCGCCGGTCGGGGAGGCGCCGGTCCTGATTGAGGAAGCCGGGGACGTTGACCACCGGCACGGCGATCAGCGTCCCCTTGAGGCCGCTGAAGTCGGTGCCGTCGAGCAGGCCGCGCAGGATGCCCACGCCGTTGAGCTCGTCGCCGTGAACCGTGGCGGTGACGAACAGGGTGGGGCCGGGGGCGCCGCGCACCACCGTCACCGGCACGGTCACCGGCTCGGCGGCGTAGGACTCGGCCACCTTGAGCCGCAGCTCGGCCGTGCTCCCCAGGGGGACCGGGGTGCCCGCGAAGGTGAGCGGCTCGCGCTTCATCCCCGGCCCCGCGTGTGCGGATGGCCGAGCGGCGCGCGCGCGAGGACGAAATCGATCATCGCGCCCGCCACGTCGACGCCGGTCGCCCCCTCGATCCCCTCCAGGCCCGGCGAGCTGTTGACCTCCAGCACCATGGGGCCCTCCTGGGAGGGGATCAGGTCCACCCCGGCGATGTTCAGCCCGAGCACCTCGGCGGCGTGGACGGCGGTTTTTTCATAGGCCTCCTCCAATTGGAGGCCCCTGGCCGTGCCGCCGCGGTGGAGATTGCTGCGGAACTCCCCCTCCCCGGCTTGGCGCGCCATGGCCGCCACCACCTTGCCGCCCACCACGATGGCGCGGTAGTCCGTGCCGTGGGCCTCCTCGATGAAGGCCTGGATGAGGATGTTCTGCCGCAACGAGCTCATGGCGTCGAGCACCGACTCGGCCGATTTGACCGACTCGGCCAGAATGACACCCGTCCCCTGCGTCCCCTCCAGGAGCTTGAGGATGACCGGCGCCCCGCCGACCTTGCGGATCGCCGAGCGCACGTCCTCGCGGCGGCGGGCGAAGGCGGTGGGCGGGATGCCGATGTCGTAGCGCGAGAGGAGCTGCAGGCTGCGCAGCTTGTCGCGGCTGCGCGAGATCGCCTGGCTCTCGTTGGCGGGGAAGACCCCCATCATCTCGAACTGGCGCAGCACCGCCAGACCGTAGAAGGTGATCGAGGCGCCGATCCTGGGCACGATGCCGTCGATGCCCGTCACCCGCTCGCCGTTGTGGAAGACCTCCGGCCGCCTCTTCGACAGCTTGACCACGCACTGCAGCGGGTCGAGCACGGTCACGTCGGCCTGGCGCTGGCGGCAGGCCTCGATCAGGCGGGAGGTCGAATACAGCGTCGCCTTGCGCGACAGGATGGCGATCCTCATCAGCGTCTCCGGGGGTGCCACTTGCGGAGCAGGTACTTGGCGGCGACGTCCACCCGGAAGTCCCCCTCCAGGGCCTTGCGGCCGAGGATCATACGAAACAGCATGCCCGAGCGGTTGGTCAAGGTGACCAGGATCGTCTTGCGCACGGGGCCCAGCACCAGCTCCGTCTCGATCACCGGCCGCACCTCCGGATGTCCTCCCGAGTCGATCA
>QHVW01000436.1 GCA_003223675.1 Acidobacteriota bacterium | reverse complement strand
TCCGCGTCGACCTCCTCCACCAAGGTCTTGATCCGCTCGCGGTAGCGATCGGCGGGTAGATGAGCCCAGCAGGGGAGCGGCGAGAGCACCACGGACTCGGCGAAGACGTACTCCTCACGGCTGAGCTCTTCACTCTGGTTCCTCGCCGCATACTGCCGGGTGCGGTCGAACCAGTGCCCCTCGAGAGGCGTGCCGTGGATCAGGGCCTCGGCGGAATGGACGCCGGGCCAGTGGCACACCCGTTCCACCAGATTCTCCTTGACTCCGTTGGCGAGGACGTACTTCAGGCGCTCGACCTGGGCGGGTTCTTCGTCAG
>QHVW01000435.1 GCA_003223675.1 Acidobacteriota bacterium | reverse complement strand
GCGATGACGCGGTGGCGGTCTCCCCACGAACCGGTTGACACCCTCCTGAAAGGCTCCCACAATGGGAGCCTCGTTTCTCGCAATGAGATGCTGTGCCGGCGGCATGGCAGAACAGGTCTCTCCCTGGGTGAGAGAGGGGCGATCTCGTCGATGTACGCTTCTGCTCGGCACTGCGCGGCCCTGGGCCGGGTCTCTCTCCGCCTCCTGGCGGGGGCGGCTCTGACCCTGCTCGCCGCGGCTCCCGCTCTCGCCGCCGGCAGCTCCAAGGTCCCCACTATCCCCGCAGGCCGTCCGTCCTTCCGCTTCTTCGGCTCCGAGCAAGGTCTGCCCCAGAACACGCCCCAGGCCTTCGCCCTCGACACGCGCGGCTTCCTCTGGACCGGCACCCAGGATGGCGCGGCGGTCTACAACGGCCGCTTCTGGAAGACGGTCGACATGCCGAACCGGGAGGAGTCGAACAGCATCCACGACATCCTGGCCGGGGCGGACGGCTCGATCTGGTTCGCGACCTCCATCGGTCTCGCCCGTCTGCACGACGGCCAGTGGACCTTGTTTCGCCAGGGCGCGGGCCTGCCCTCCAGCCGGATCTTCAGCCTGGCGGAGGAGAGGGACGGCGCGCGGACGGTGATCTGGGCGGGGACGGACAAGGGCCTCGCGCAATGGAACGGCAGGGCGTGGACGGCGCTGAGCTCCCGTACCGCCGGCCTGCCCGACGAACGGATCCGCTCTCTCCTCGCTCTCCAGACGGACCAGGGGCCGGTGCTCTGGGTCGGGACCGCCCGCGGGCTGGCGCGCCGGATGGGCGGCCGCTGGACGGCGTTTCCCGCCAATATCTCCGGCAGCGCCGGCAGCGGCCCGCCGGAGGCCGAGGTGACCGATCTGCTCGCGACGCGGGACGGCAGCCGCAAGGTGTTGTGGGTCGCCACCGACGGCGGCGGTCTCGTGCGGTACGACGGCGAACGCTGGCGCCGGGAGGAGGGGCTCCCCAGCGGCCATGTGCTGAGCCTCAGTCTCCTGGACAGCGGCACGGGAGACGAGCTGTGGGCCGGCACGTCCCGGGGGCTGGCACACCGGACCGGCGGGACCTGGGTCGTCTACAACACCGAGAACGCCGGCCTGCCGTCGGATCAGATCGTGCGCCTGTTCGCCAGCCGCAGCGGCGGCAGGCCTCTGCTGTGGATCGGCATGAGCACGGGGGGGATGGCCATCCTCAATCCAGGCGGGTGGAGGAGCCTCGACTACCGCAATTCCGGCCTGCCGCAGACCTGGATCTACGGCCTGGCCGAGAGCGGTCCCCCCGACCGGCCGGTCTACTGGTTTTCCGCGTATGGCCGCGGGCTCGCCCGCTGGGAGGCGGGGACCTGGACGGTCTTTTCGGCCGGCACTCCGCTGGAGAACGTGGAGGTCAACCTCACCCTGCCGACCTCGGGGCCGCACGGAGAGGCTCTGTGGATCGGGACGACCCACGGCCTGTTCCGTTGGGAGGGGGGCCGGTGGGAGAGCCCTGGCGAGTCCTTCTCGGGGCTGCCGGCCACCGAGGTGCTCGCGCTCCTCGAAAGCCAGACTCCCGCCGGTCCGGTCCTCTGGGTCGGTACCCACGAAGGCCTGGCGCGTTGCGCCGCGGGGCGCTGCCAGGTCTTCACGCCGGAGAATTCCACCCTGCCGGACCGCCAGATCTACACCCTGCTGGAGACCCGCGAGGCCGACGGGCCCGTCCTCTGGATCGGCACCCGCGACGGCGGGCTGGTGCGTTGGAGCGCCGGCAAACAGGTCGTCTACAATACCCGGACCTCGCCGTTGCGGAACAATTGGATCAACGACCTCCGCGAGACGCAGTCCGGAGGAAAGCGGTTCCTTTGGATCGGCACCAACGGCGGCGCCGTCCGTCTCGATCTCTCCGCCGGAGAGCCGCGGTGGCTCGTCCTCGACGAAAAGAGCCGCCAGGCCCGCCTGCCCAGCAACGTGATCTATCAGATTCTCGAGGATGCGCGCGGCAGGATCTATCTCGCCACCAACCGCGGACTGGCCCGCCTGACGCCCCGCCCCGGCGACCCGGATGCCTTTGACGTCTACACCTTCACGAGCCGCGACGGCCTGGCGTTCAACGAGTGCAATCAGTCGTCTTCGCTGGTCGACCGCGCCGGCCGGCTCCTGGTGGGGACGAATTCCGCCGTCTCGTGGCTCGATCCGTCGGTCCCCGAGCCGAAGCCCGGCCCCAGCCCGCTGTACGTGGACCGCGTCACCGTCGACGGCCGCGAGCTGGCGCCGGCCGGAAAACCGCTGCGCCTGGGCGAGAGGCCGGCCGAAGTGGCCTTCGAGTACGATCTGCTCAGCTACTTCCGCGAGGCCGACACCCGCTATCGCGTCCAACTGGTGGGATGGCAGGACACGCCTTCGGATTGGCTCCCCGATCCCGTGCAACGGTACTCGCACCTGGCCGCGGGCTCCTACCGGTTTCGCGTCTGGGGGCGCGATGCCGCCGGCGTCGTCTCCGGACCGGTCGAGATCTCCTTCGTGATCCCGCTTTCCCCCTGGCGGACCGGCTGGGCCTACCTGCTCTACCTCGTCGCCGGCGTCCTCCTGATCGGCGGCGGCGTGCGCTGGCGGATCGTCGCCTTGCAGCGGCTCGCCCGGCGGCTGGAGGACCTCGTCCGCGAACGCACCGAGAGCCTCGCCCGCTCCGAAGCCGAATCCCGGGAGAGAGCCCGGCGCCTCACTGAGACCGTCCAGGAGCTCGCGCGGTCGGAGAAGGATGCCCGCGCGGCCAAGGAAGAGGCGGACCGCGCCAACCGGTTCAAGAGCGAGTTCCTGGCCAACATGAGCCACGAGATCCGCACGCCGATGAACGCCGTGATCGGCATGACCAGCATCCTCGCCAACTCCCGGCTCACCCCCGAGCAGCGCGAATACGTGGGGACGATCCGCAGCAGCGGCGAGTCGCTGCTCGCGCTGTTGAACGACATCCTGGACTTCTCGAAGATCGAGGCCGGGAAGCTGACCATCGAGGCATCCCCGTTCGCCCTCCGCCCCTGCGTGGAGGAGGCGGTCGACCTGCTCGCCGCCCAGGCGGCGCGCAAGGGGCTCAAGATCGGCTGCCGGATCGATGCCGCGGTGCCGGCCCTGATCGAGAGCGACGCCACGCGGCTGCGCCAGATCCTGGTCAATCTCCTGGACAACGCGGTCAAGTTCACCTCCAAGGGAGCGGTCCTCGTCCTGGTCGAGGCCGGTTCCCCGCCGCCGCCGGAGCACGCGCGGGGCAAGCTCGTGGAGCTCCGTTTCGCCGTGCGCGACACCGGGATCGGGATCTCCGCCGATCGTCTGGATCGCCTGTTCCGCCCGTTCAGCCAGGCGGACTCCTCGACCAGCCGGCTGTATGGCGGCACCGGCCTGGGCCTCGCGATCAGCCGCCGCCTCGCCCAGGGACTGGGCGGACGGTTGTGGGTGGAGAGCAAGCCCGGGGAGGGCTCCACGTTCTGGTTCACCATCCGCTGCCGGGTCGTCGACTCCACCCTCGACGCCACCCTGCCTCTCGATCTGATAAACCGGCCGCCGGACCTCGCGGGGCGCTCTCAGCTCGGGGCGACGGACAGGACCGCCGAATCCGGGCTCGGACGTGGTCGCCGACGGCGAGGAGACTCTGGCTGCGCTGCGCCGGCAGCGCTACGACGTCATCCTCATGGACGTCCAGATGCCCGGCATGGACGGCCTCGAGGCCACGCGGCGCATCCGGGACGAATGGCAGGCCGCAGAGCGCCCGCGGATCATCGCGATGACCGCCAACGTCCTGCGCGAGGACCGCGAAACCTGTCTGGCCGCCGGGATGGACGACTACCTGAGCAAGCCGGTGCTGCTGGAGGACCTGCGCCTGGTATTGTCCCGTGGAGTGAGGACCGCCGTGCCGGCACCGCCTCCCGCTGCCGCCGCCGGCTCCGGCGACGGCGACGAGGAGTCGTTCGATCCGAAATATATCGATCAGTTGCGGCAGCTCCAGGATAGATCCGGCCGGGAGTTGGTGTCGCCCATCATCGACCGCTTCCTGGCCGAGGCGCCGCTCCGGCTCGCGGAGCTGCGGCGGGCTCTGGCCGCCAGGGACGACCACAATCTCGTCTTCGTCGCTCACACCTTCAAGTCGAGCTGCGCCCGACTCGGCGCCCACCGGCTGGCGGAGATCTGTGGCGACCTCGAGATGCGGGGGCGCCGGGTGGAATGGTCGGGGATGGAGGAGATCCTCGGCCATCTCCAGTGCGAGATCGAGCACCTCGCGCCACGGCTGCGGGCCGAGAAAACAGGGGTTCCGGAATAGGCGCCAAGGGGAAACCGATCGGTTAGACTCCACGCACTGACCCGAAGAACGACAGGAGGCTCGATATGGCATACCGCGCTGATACCCGATTCGACTGGAGCTGGCTTGCAGACTCATATTGGTATGTGCCGCGGCCGGATCTTCCAGCGCTTCAGCTCGACCCGGAGGACAACGTGTTGAGCTGGCTGGTCGACCAGACGATCTGGCACGTCAGCGGGTACCAGAGCGGCTACTTTTGGGGCGTGACGGCGGCGTTGACGTACGACGCCGGCGAGGAGCCGCCGGCCGCCGGTCCCGGATCGAAGGTCGGTTCTCTCACGATGCTCGGGACCGTCCTGCCGGAAGGCCAGGTTCAGATCACCTTTCTATCCGATCGCAAGGGGAGCTCGCCGACGATCGGATTCGGCCGCATGGCGAGGATGGGGGAGGCCTGGACGTTCGAGATGCAGATGTCGACGGATCGCCGGGGGAACCGCCTACTGCACTGGGCGAACATGGTGCAGACCCGCGAAGGCGAAGCCAGTTGGAATGATCTTCCAGGGGTCGGCCTGTCCGTCCC
>QHVW01000434.1 GCA_003223675.1 Acidobacteriota bacterium | reverse complement strand
CGGCGAGGGCGCGCTCGATCTTGACCCTTTCGGCCAGGCTCAGCTCGTCCGCCTGGGCGGCGAGGGCCGGGCCGGCGGCGAAGGGGGCCGTGCCCAGCCCGAGATCCTCGGGACGGATGGTCTCCCCCGCGGCCACGAGCACGGCCCGGCGCAGCGTGTTCTCCAATTCGCGGACGTTGCCCGGCCAGGGGTAGCGCACCAGGTGCTCACGGGCCCGCGGGTCGAGCCGCCAGACGGCGCCGGTAGGCGCGGGGGAGAGGTCGCGCAGGAAGCGCTCGGCGAGAGGGATCACGTCCTCTGGCCGCTCGGCGAGAGGCGGCACCGCCAGCTCGATCACGTTCAGGCGGTAGAAGAGGTCCTCGCGGAAGCGGCCGGCGGCGATCTCCCGGCGCAGGTCGGCGTTGGTGGCGCAGATCAGGCGCACGTCCACGCGGCGGATCTCGCTGCTCCCCAGGCGCTCGAATTGGCCGCTCTGGAGGACGCGCAGGAGCTTCGCCTGCCCCGAGGGGGAGAGGTTGCCGATCTCGTCGAGGAACAGGGTGCCGCCGTCCGCGGCCTCGAAGCGGCCGACCCGCCGGCGGGTGGCGCCGGTGTAGGCGCCCGCCTCGGCGCCGAACAGCTCGCTCTCCAGCAGCTCGTCCGGGAGCGCCCCGGCGTTGACGCGCACGAACGGCTTGTCCTTCCGCCGCGAATTGGCCTGGACGATCTCGGCCAGCTTCTCCTTGCCGGCGCCGGAGGGGCCGGTGATCAGCACCGGGACGTCCCCGCGGGCCACCTGGAGGGCGAGGGTGACCACGGCGTGCATCTTCTCGCTCGCCCAGACGGCGCCGCAGAGGTCGTGCCGCTCGGCGAGGTCCTCCCAGCTCCGCCGGGCGCGCCCGCGCAGCCGCGCGTTCTCCAGTTGCAGCTCGCGCAGGCGCAGGAGGTTGCGCACCGAGGCGAGGAGCTTCTCGTCGTCCCAGGGCTTGGCGAGATAGTCGCTCGCCCCCTCCTTGACGAGCTGCACGGCGGTCTCCAGCGACGTCCAGGCGGTGATCAGGAGCACGGGCAGCCCCGGGTCCCGCCGCTTGATCTCGCGGAAGAGGGCGATCCCCTCCTCCCCCGTGGTGGCCTCGGGGCTGAAGTTCATGTCCTGGACGACGACGCCGATCTCCTGGCCGGCGTCCGCGTCCAGCCTCCTCAGGGCCTCCTCGGGCGAGCGGGCCACGGCGCAGGCCATCCCCCGGATCTCGAACAGGACCTGGAGGGCGGTGACGACGGCGGGCTGGTCTTCGACGATGAGGACCTTCAACATGGGCACCCTCTATTTATGCCCCGTGCGGCGGAAACGTCACCGGGGGCGTGTCCCTCCGTGATTGCTGAGAAGCACTGAGATGCATGGGTGTCGATATGAATCCTCACCCTTCGAACGGAGGTACGGAATGCGCAAGAAGATGCTTCTCCTGGCCCTGTCGCTCGCGGCTCTCGCGGGCTCTCTCTCCGCTTCCCGGGCCGTGGCCGGGGACACCCACTCCTGCCCACGGTGTACGACCTACGCGGACGGCTCGCAGTGCTGCGTCAGTTGCATCTGCAACAGCTCGGGCTTCCCGATCGCCTGCACCAACAACTTCTGCCCGCCGGCCGGCGGCGGGGCGTAGACCCTCGTCAGCCTGGAGTTGAAAGCCGTTGGAGGTTCCGCGGAATCGTCGCGCCGCTCCGCGGATAGGCAGGCACGCTCCACGGAATCCGTGAGCCGCTCCGTGGAGCGAGCCTTCCGCTCCGAGGAGCGGAAGGACAATTCCGCAGAATTCTTGAGCCGCTCCGCGGAGTGGGCTTTCCGCTCCGCGGAGCGGAAAGACGATTCCGCGGAATCCTCGAGCCGCTCCGTGGAGCGGGCCTGCCACCGGTTGGAGGGTCAGCTCACCAGCGGGTCCAGCTTCTCCGGATCCACTCCCAGCTCGCCGATCGCCCTGGTCACCACCGCGCGGTCGATCCGCCCCCAGCGGGCGAGCTGGTGAAGTGCGGCGATGACCACGCATTCGGCGTCCACCTCGAAGAAGCGGCGGAGCGCCTCGCGGGTCTCGCTGCGGCCGAAGCCGTCGGTGCCGAGCGCATAGAGCTTGCCCGGCAGCCAGGGGGCGATCTGGTCCGGCACCAGCTTCATGTAGTCGGTGACGGCCACAATGGGGTTGTCGTCCCCTTCGAACAGGCTGACCACGTACGGCTTGCGCGGCTCCTGCTCGGGGTGGAGCATGTTCCAGCGCTCCGCCTCCAGGGCGTCGCGGCGGAGCTCCTTGTAGCTGGGAGCGCTCCAGAGCTCCGCGGCCACGCCGTAGCGCTCGGCGAGGATCTCCTGGGCCCGCATGGCCTCGCGCAGCAGCGAGCCGCTGCCGAAGAGGTGGATGCGCGGGCGCTCGTCCGGCACGTCCTCCCGGCCCGGCGGCGCCGGACGGAGCTTGTAGAGACCCTTGAGGATCCCCTCCTCCGCGCCGGACGGCATGGGCGGCATGGGATAGTTCTCGTTGTAGAGGCTGATGTAGTAGAAGACGTCCTGCCGCTCGGTGTACATCCTCTTCATGCCGTCACGGATGATCACCGCCAGCTCGTAGGCGAAGGCCGGATCGTAGGCGAGGAGGTTCGGCACCACGCTCGCCAGCACGTGGCTGTGGCCGTCCTCGTGCTGGAGCCCCTCGCCCATCAGGGTGGTGCGTCCCGAGGTGGCGCCCAGCAGGAAGCCGCGGGTGCGCTGGTCGGCGGCGGCCCAGATCAGGTCCCCCACCCGCTGGAAGCCGAACATCGAATAGAAGATGAAGAACGGCAGCATGTCGATCCCGTGGGTGGCGTAGGAGGTGCCGGCGGCGATGAACGACGCCATCGAGCCGGCCTCGGTGATCCCCTCCTCCAGGATCTGCCCGTCCTTGACCTCGCGATAGTAGAGCAGCATCGACTTGTCGACCGGCTCGTAGAGCTGGCCCACGTAGGAGTAGATGCCGAACTGGCGGAAGAGCGACTCCATGCCGAACGTGCGCGCCTCGTCCGGCACGATGGGCACGATCTTCTTGCCGATCTCCGGGTCCTTGAGGAGCTGGGTGAGGATCTGGACGAACACCATGGTAGTCGAGACATCGCGGTCCACCCCCTCGAGGAAGCGCCCCCAGACGTCGTTCCCCGCGGGGATCGCCAGCGGCTCCTTGCGCACCCGCCGCGCCGGCACCGGCCCGCCCAGGGCGCGCCGGCGCTCGCGGATGTACTGGATCTCCGGGCTGCTCTCCGGCGGGCAGTAGTAGGGGGCGTCGTGCAGCTCGGCGTCGGAGACCGGGATATCGAAGCGGTCGCGAAAGATGCGCAGCTCCTCTTCGGTGAGCTTCTTCTGCTGGTGGGTGACGTTCTTCCCCTCGCCCGCCTCGCCCAGGCCGTACCCCTTGACCGTCTTCGCCAGGATCACCGTGGGGGACCCCTCGTGCTCGACGGCGGCCTTGAACGCCGCGTAGACCTTGGCCGGATCGTGGCCGCCGCGCCGCAGGGCGTGGAGCTGCTCGTCCGAGTAGCCCTTCACCAGCTCCAGCAGCTCGGGATACTTGCCGAAGAAATCGCGGCGGAGATAGGCGCCGGACTCGACGACGTACTTCTGGTACTGGCCATCGAGCGTCTCGTTCATCCGCTGGATCAGCAGGCCGGTGTTGTCCGCCTCGATGAGCGGGTCCCAGTCGCTGCCCCAGATCACCTTGATGACGTTCCAGCCGGCGCCGCGGAAGGCGGTCTCCAGCTCCTGGATGATCTTGCCGTTGCCGCGCACCGGGCCGTCCAGGCGCTGGAGGTTGCAGTTGATGACGAAGATCAGGTTGTCCAGCTTCTCGCGGGAGGCGAGGGTGATGGCGCCGAGCGTCTCGGGCTCGTCCGTCTCGCCGTCGCCCAGGAAGGCCCAGATCTTCCGCTTCTGCGGATCGCGCAGGCCGCGGTTGCGCAGGTAGCGGTTGAATTTGGCCTGATAGATGGCGCTGATCGGCCCGAGGCCCATGGAGACGGTGGGGAACTCCCAGAAGCCCGGGAAGTTGTCCATCTGCCCGGCCGCGATCCGCCCCTCCAGGAAGGCGTGGGCGTAGATGCCTGGCGAGGCGTGCCCCTGGAAGTAGACCATGTCGCCGTCGAACCCGCCTTCCCCGCGGCCGCGGAAGAAGTGGTGGAAGCCGACCTGGTAGAGGGTGGCCGCCGAGGCGAAGGTCGAGATGTGGCCGCCGAGGCCGGAGAACTGCTTGTTGGCCCGCACCACCATGGCCATGGCGTTCCAGCGGACGATGCTCTTGATGCGGCGCTCCAGGGCGCGGTCGCCGCCGTAGGGGGGCTCCTCGCTCTTGGGGATGGTGTTGATGTAGGGGGTGTTGCCCGTGAAGGGGAGGACGACGTCCTTCTCGTACCCCTTCTCCAACAGCTTTTTGAGGAGAAAGCAGGCCCGCTCCTGCCCCTCGATCTCGATGATCTGCTCGAACGCGGTCAGCCACTCCTCGGTCTCTTCGATGTCGGTATCGGCCTCTCCACCCGTGTACCAGTTGAGTGGAGCCTGATACGGCTTGCTCATTCCCGTTGCCTCCTCCTCGGTTCCTGCGGGCTCCTCCCGCCAACCCGAGAGCATATGACAAAGAGGCGGTCAAGGCGGATGGGCTAGAATCCTGCGGCCCGGGGGCGAACGGGTCTCCCGGCGCTCACTTCCAGGAAGGAGATTTCGTGAGGAAAAAACTCAAAAAGCTGGCCTTGGCGAAGGAGACGGTGCGGCATCTGGAACCGCAGGCGCTCGGAGAGGCGGCGGGCGGAACGGGGTACACATACGGATATGGGTGCCTCACCTGGCTGTGCGTCACGACCAACGGGCCCTACGAGTGCGCGAACGCCTGCATCGACCCCGTTCCAGCCGCCCTCGCCACCCTCACTCGCAGTCTATAGGGGATGGGAGAGGGCTCTCTGCAGCTTGCTGCGGACCTCGTCCACGAAGTGCCGGAGGGAGGGCTGGTTTCTCCCTGCCCGGAAGAGGTCCATGGCGGCGACCAGATCCGGCGCGTACTCCATCGCGGTGGTCAGGATCGGCTGGCCGGCCCCCAGAATCGTCTGCCGGAGGAGATTCTTGTAGAGCTGACGCTCACACTTCCCAGGATCGGCCGGGGCCGCTACGGCGAGAACTTTTTGAATCGCTTGAGGATCGGCAAAGCACCATCGCTCGACGTGGGGATCGGGACAGCCGATCGCACAGTGAGGGAAGATCCGTTGATCGACCACGTCTTCGAGCTCGCGACGGACGGCAGCCCAGCCGTTGCAGTTCGCATCGATCATCAGCACCAGCAGGTCGGGGATCTCGAAGCGGATTCCGCCGGCCCCAGCGATGGCCCGTTGCCAGGCCCGGAGCTCCGTCAGCGCGAGCCCATGGCCGCCCCGTCCGCTCGCGGTGCGGATGTCCACCCGGACCCCAAGCTCGCGGGCGACACGGCCCAGCAAAGCCCGAGCGAACTGCTCGTGGCCGCTGTCTTCGCAATACAGAACGATGCTCGGCCGATCAGCCATCCAGCCATCCACGCAGGAGCATCGCCTCGACGAGTGCGTTGTCTTCGGGACCGGTCAGAGAGGTCCGGATCTCCTCGTCGTCGAACAGGGGGCCCATCGGGACGAGCTCCTGCACGTGCGTTTCCCGTCCTCGCTGGGCACACCGGAGGAGCTTGACCCGATCCGGGGCAGCCGTGGCGCGCTGGAGCATGGCGGCGATCAAGGTTGGAGAGTGCGTGGTGACGACGACCTGACTCTGCCCCCGCTCGGCGATCGAGCCGAGGAGGTCGGCCACCACCTCGATCCTCCGAGGATGGACGCCGTTCTCCGGCTCCTCGAACGCGATCAGCTCTCCGGGCCAAGGGTTCCCTGCCAGGCAGCACAGCGCCAGGACCCGCAACGTCCCCTCCGAGACGACTCGAGAGGAGTACGGAGTGCCATCCTGCGTGATGAGGATGTCCAGGATACCCCGACGGGGGTCCAGGTCCACGTCCAGATCCTCGACCGTCGGGATGGCGCTCCGCAGCGCGCGTCCGATCGCCAGAAAATGCTTTCTGTAGGCCTCGCTCTCTTTGAGCCTATAGAGGAAGGGGGCGATCCACTCGCCTCGGGGGCCTATATCCTTGACCTCGCGAGGCGGCTGAGGCTCGCGCATGGCGATTCTGGGATCCAGATAATAGGTCTGCCAGGCGGAGAGCTCGCTGCGCAGACGGTCGAAATCAGGATTCCGGTGCTCGCCTGTGAACTGGCGATCCGAGACGAGGGTATGATTCAGCCTCAAGGGCTCGTGCCCTCGGAGTGCCCCTTGGCGGACGATCAACGACTCTCCGGATCGCTCGATCCGAGGCTTCTGCTTCGGCGTCTTGTCCTTCTTGAGCCGCACCAGGTACTCGTCGGATACCTCGAGGGCACCCGTCTTGGGCTGGATCTGTACGCCAACGCGGTACAGCAGCGGCTCTGGTGCCGACCTCTCGGGTGATCGCGCGGGCTGTACTTCCGCCTCCAAGCTGAGCTCGGCCCGGTCCTGCTGGAGGAGCCCCTCCAACCCCGTCTCGGGAAGGCTGAACGCTTCCAGTGGGTAGCCCCGCAGAGGAGGCTCGAAGGCCGCGGCGAGGGTCTGCTCGGTCACGAGCCGGGAGAGCAGGAGGAGCGCCTCCAGAAGATTGCTCTTGCCCGCGGCGTTGGGTCCCATCAGGACCACCAGAGGCGCGAGCTCGATGTCGACGTCGTGCAGAGACTTGAACCCCTGCACACGGAGCCGGGTCAGCAAAGTACTCTCCCTTCCAGAATCAAGCTCCTGGACAAGGGCAAATTATCACAACGGGACAGCCCCCCGCCGCCGCGCCGCGGCAACATAGATCCCCAGCCCCAGCACGTTGGTGACCACGATCAGCCCCGAGATCTTCACCGCGAAGAGGAGGGGGCTCTCCACGTTGATGAGGGGGACGATCGAGACGGCCACGTAGAGGATCGTCATCAGGAGGCCGGAGAGGGCGCAGAGCCTCAGCCAGAGGGGCGGGCGCGGCTGGACGCCCCGCAGGCCGAGGAGGGGGATGGCGAACATCACCAGGTAGGTCAGGGCGTAGAAGACGCCCGAGGCGTTCCAGAGCAGTTGGAAGGCCTCCTGCTTCCCCACGCCGATCAGCCCCGCCAGGCCCAGTACGAGGGTGGCTGCACCCACGAAGAGGATCGAATTGACCGGCGTCCGGTAACGGACGTGCAGGCGGGTGAACCAGCCCGGGAGCAGCCGGTCCCACCCGGCCACCATGGGCAAGCGGGTGTTGCCCGCGAAGGTCACGCTCGACTGCGCGATGCGGATCCCC
>QHVW01000433.1 GCA_003223675.1 Acidobacteriota bacterium | reverse complement strand
ATTTTCCCCGTCGCATGGTTTAGGAGCTGGTCTATGGTGTCCGGGCGGACCCCGTGCCGGCCTAGCCACGTTGCGGCGGTCCTCCGGAGGTCGTGCGGGGTGAAGTGGTCTAGGCCGGACCACTCCCGGAGCCGCGCTGAGCTGTGGGACAGCCACGTGAGCCGCTTGCCATCCGCCCGGGAGGCGAGCACCCATTCCGTGGTGCCGGTGAGGGGGCGGAGAGCTTCAACCACCGCGAGGGCTTGGGGCGAGAGGGGCACGCGGTGGGCGCGGTTGGTCTTTGTCAGCTCCGCCGGGAGGTTCCACCACCACCCCCGGGAGTCGCGCTCAAGGTCCCGCCAGCGCATCGCGAGCACCTCCCCGGGCCGTTGGGCCGTCAACAGGACCAGACGCCACGCGGCGGAAACAGCGGGTTGCAGGCGGTCGAATAGGGGCCAGAGAGCAAGGATCTCATCCTCTGAGAGCACCCTCTCTCGGGGCTTCTCTGCATAGAGCCGCTTCAGGCCGTGCACAGGGTTCGATTCGACGCGCTCTTTCTCCATTCCGAAGCTGAAGACTCGGGATATCAGGGTCCGGGTGCGATTGGCGCAAACGCCGCCCCGCTCCGCCGCGATCCTTTCGAGCAGCTCGCGGACATCGGTCCGGCGGATCTGAGCGGCCGGCCGAGAACCCCACACGGGAAGCACTTCAACCCGTAGTTTCCGCTCGTCTTCCTTCCAGGGGCGGAGCCGCTTGTTTCGCTTCGCGTGCTCTTCCAGGTAGAAGGCGGAGAGGGCTTCAAACGTCTCGCTTCCGGCTTTCTTGCGGGCGGCACGTTCGGCCTTCCGCTCGGCCATCGGGTCGCGGTCGTGGACCTTGACGCCGCCAAGGAGCTCCCGGGCCTTGTCCCGTGCCTTTTTCAGACTGAGGGCCGGGTACTCGCCGAAGGTGATTCGACGCCGGCCACCACTCGGGCCGTAGCGCAGAAACCAGAATTTGCGGCCGCTCGGAAGGACGCGGAGCCCGAGCCCGGGGACCTCGCCGTCCGCCAGCTCGAAGCGGGTCCCTTTGCTCTCGGTGCGGATCTGGAGATCGGAGAGGGAAGCAGTTGCACGCCTCATGGTTGGATGCCTCCGGTTTGACGGGTGGACCTCAAGGCCCGCGCGGAATAGCCGTGGACCACTGGTGGACCACTGGTGGACGCGCTTGCATGGGTTGGCATGATGCCGTATGATACAGGCGATGCCGCTAAATGTCCATGCTGTCAGTGACTTAGGGGGACGTGGTGAGACACCATGGAACCCCCCTGGCGCAGACTCCGAAGCTGTAGGTCAGAGGTTCGAATCCTCTAGGGCGCACCATCTAGCTCCTGTAAATTCAGAGTTTTACGGCTGGGGTCTCCCGAATGGCCTCGGGCGCTCTGTCGCTCAAGACCACTGGAGGACCACTGGCGCATGTGCTGATTTCGTAATACCACAGTGCTTGACAGGCACCTTCCCGGCCGGGAGGATGCTTGCAGCAGGAGAGCTCGTCATGTGCCGCCGCGCAACTCTGCATCGACTCGTCGATTCCCTCCCCGAGGAGGATCTGGCGACTGCAGGCCGGCTGCTCCTTGGTCTGACGGTGACCGCTGACGCCGTCGAGCGTGCCTTGCTCTTGGCGCCACCCGACGACGAGCCTGACACGGATAACGAGGACGGCGGCCTGACCGAGGCACGCCGGGAGCTTGCCCGTGAGGAGGGGGTCACTATGGAGGAGTTGGAGCGGGGGCTTGGTCTCGGGTGAGCCTTGAGATCCGCTGACTACCGCGTGCTCAACGAGACCTGACCTTGAACAACACTACTGAGGAGCCGCCGATGTCTGGGTACTTTGCCAAGCAACCGCCGAAGATGGAGCCCGTCCATCCCGGTGCGATCCTGCGCGGGGATGTGCTCCCGGCGCTCAATCTCACCGTTGCCGAAGCAGCGAGGCAGCTCGGCGTTTCCCGGCAGATGCTGCATTCGATCCTCGCCGGACGCTCGGCCGTCTCGCCGGAGATGGCGGTGCGCCTTGGGCGCTTTTGCGGTAACGGTGCCGGCTTCTGGCTTCGAATGCAGACAGCGCACGATCTGTGGCACGCCGAGCGGAAGCTGCGCGATGAAATCCAGAAGATTCCTGAGCACCAAGGGGTCAGTAACCCCGCTGGCCCCCTTCTCTTCGGCCCCTCCGCCTCACCAGCCAGGGAGCGAGGCCCCTCGGTGGCTCCTCCAGTGATGTTAGCGCGGATAAAGCACCGAGGGACTTAATGTTATTAAGATGCGCGCGGGGCACCCAGAACTACCTTAGATTAGCTGAACCGCATGCTTTACGCTCGCGAGCCAAACCTCGGAGAAGTGGCTACTTACATCCGGCTTAGAATGCTGAAAGAATCCGGCCACCACCTGCTCTAGGTCTACATCTAGGTCATGGACAGGGTGAATTACAAGGAAACAGGGATTGACGGCAGGCAGCGGAGTTTTTAGTTTTTCAAGGATTCTCTTTTGAAGAGATGCGCACATCACCTCTGACTGCCTTGAAGTATCGAATAGCTTCGGACCAGAGCTGGCGAAAGATCCGCAAGATATACTAGGGCGCTGCTCAGTTGGGCTTATCTTAATTCGGAGCTTCAGGTTTAAATTCTGAAGCGAACCCCCTTTTTCTATCGGAATGCCGATTTCAATAACATTACTGATAATCCAGTCGGCAACTTCTGCCTGACGCTTCCGAAGTGAACGCCAAGAGCGCGGCGTCTCAATTTTTACATGGACAGGAACACCGATGTCTTGCAAGCGCTGGCCCAAAAATCGCATAACCTGGACTGATGCTATGAATTCGTTTGTCCAAGCAGTGGATGTCCAAGCCTCTGTCATCTCCGCTCCGATACAACGTCCAGTTTTAGTTTCTACTAGTTTAAAGTCCGGCGTCTGTCCTTTCTCAACAAACAGTAGCTCTCGACCTGTGGCAAGCCTTAATAGGCGCAGGAAGAAGAGAAGCTGATGAAACTCTTCATCATCTTGATCGTATGTTTTGCCGTGAGGGGACAAGGAACAGGAATAAGGGGCCAAGAGTTTTTTCCCATCCTTCAATAGCCCGTGATGACACTTGATCCATCCCCATCTAGTCAATACATCGTGTTTTATTGCCCAACTCTGCCCATCCAAGAAGTTGACCACTTCATCCCATGAGGAGCCTGTAGCAAAGAGGCCAATTGCCACCAAAGAGAAGAAGCGATCGTTGAGCAACATAAGTGACCTTTGGTACCTTTCTATCTGCCTGGCTAGTGCTAAGTACTTTTGAGGATCTAGCCGCTGCCGTATTCGGCATCTGCTATTAAACCTTTCCATCCAGTCATTCCCTTCAGCCAAGAGCTTGGAGTAATCTAGGCCGCGAACGTACTCTAGATGCTGAGCAAGTTGATCGCGATGAAACTCGGCAGCCTTACGCAACAGAGCATCACTGCTCTCAAACACGCTTTTCAGCGGGTCTAGTAAGTGAAACGGCAACTCCTCAGCGTTCAGGGGTTCTATCTGGAATTCCCACATGAAAGGAGTATAGTCCCTGTCCCTGCCCAACGAAACCACCTAAAAAGAACCGGCGGCCAGTCGCCCCCTGTTCGGCCCAAGGTCCGTCTACAGGATCTTCGGCATTATTCCTCCTTGAGCCGGCTTTGCTCCTCCGGCTTACAGTTGAATGTCAGGCGGTCTGCCAGGTCGAAGAAGCGCTTTCCCCTCTTCTCCTCACGGGGCTCAAGGCCCCTCTCGATGAGCGCGACAACCTTCAGGAGATGCGGAACATCCATGAGCGGCTGAAGCTGCGACCTTGGATCGCTAGCGATTGGGGGAGAGGCCATGGAGGCGGTCCGGTGCTCGCCGTGGGCGACCTGACTGGCGAGGCCCTCGCCGGAACAGGGGGCTCGGGCCTCCCGGACGCCATCGACCACGCCGAATCCCGGACGGCTTGCCTCGCGGTCGTCTCGCGAGGCGAGTGAGCCACGTTGAAGTTGGCGCCGTTCGCCCCGAATCTCGGATACCCGCCTTTTGAGGCGGACGACTCGCCTCGAAAGGAGGATGGTCTGCCCCGAAGTCGCGACGGCGCAAGATCCGGGGTCGGCTCACCCACGTCGAGGCGCCACGGCGGCCGCGCGGGACCGTAAACAGTGCCAAGTTACGGCGATGGACAACTCCGCGCCCGGTCTCATTCTCCCCTTATGAGACAGCCCCTAGACTACCCCGAGCGTTTGAGGGAAGATAGCCAGGATCAGGTGATCTAGAAGAGTCTGGCAACTATGGCGAAAGCGAAGAACATCCCCATAACCCCGTCCGTCCTTGCTTGGGCGATCGAGGAGTCCGGTTACTCTCTTCCGGACTTGGCGGGGAAGCTCCATGTGGAGCCTACTGAGTTGGCGAGTTGGGCGTCGGGGACCGCCTCGCCGACACTGACGGAGTTTCGCAAAATTTCGACGGCCCTTAAGAGGCCCTCGGCCCTCTTCTTTCTTCCGTCTCCACCGCCGTCAGGCATGGCACATGTCGATTTCAGGCATCCGCCGGAGCCTGGCCGGACCGATCTCAATCCAGTGGAGAGGCGGTACATCCGCGAGGCTCGTCGGCTACAGAAGACTGTCGCGTGGGCACTGGCTGAGCTCGGAGCGGAGCTGCCCGACCTGCCGAGGGTCACCGGCAGGCAGGATCCTGGATTCCTCCCGCGCCTTCAAGGCTTGGCGGAAGGCTTTGCAGGACCTGGGAATTCTGGTGTTCCTCTTCCCTCTGGGGGAACGGTCGTGTAGAGGCTTGTCCATTTGGAATGACTACGCTCCTTTGATCGCCATCAACACCGCATGGCAAATCGAAGCGAGAATATTCACTCTCTTTCACGAGCTGGGCCATCTCTTGACAAGGACTGATTCGGCATGTATCGAGGGTTTCTCCCGATCGGAATCGTCGGCAGGAGATCCCATTGAGAGGTGGTGCGAGAGGTTCGCGGCAGCCATTCTCTTGCCGTGGGATGACGTACAGTCTGTTCTGACTCGGGACTTCGGTTGGTCCCCAGGGAAAAAGGTTGTCGATATCGACATCGCCCGAAAGCTGGCGCGCCGGTTCTCCGTCAGCGCACGAGCAGCGGTTCTCAGGCTCATCGAGAAGAACGTCTCAGAATGGCCTCTTTACAACCTCCTCCGCGGAAGCCAGGAAGAAAAGCCAAAGGGTGGAGGCGGAAAGGGGCGTACTCGCACCGTGGTGCGTGAGGATCAGTATGGCGAGCGCACCCGCCGAGTGTTGATCGACGCACTGAACAATGACGTCATGACGAGGCTTGACGTGCTGCGTCATCTTGACATCCCTGAGTCCGAGCTGGAGCGACTTCGAACGGCTTCTCAAAAATCAGAAACAGACTAGCGGTTATTGTCCCTGACCATGCTCGATAACCTGTCGGAAGCGATCTGGATTTTCGACTGTTCCTCCATCCTTGAGATCCGCCGCTTGCCAGGTGTTTCACATCGTCGACCGTCACGGATCTCGGGGCTTGGGTCGTAGAATGCACAGCATGAGAGCTTTGGAGCGCCGTCCCGGCGGCCCGGCCGAGCAGGAGGTAGTCGCCAAGTACGCGCGGCTCGCGCCGGAGTACGATGCCCGGTGGTCTTTCTACGTCGAGGCGACCACCCGGGAGACGCTGGCGCGCTTGGGCCTGCGGCCCACGGACCGGGTCCTGGACGTCGGTTGCGGCACCGGCGCCCTGTTGCGGCGGCTGTCCGCGACCCATCCCGCCGCGCGGGAGGGGTGGGCGGAGCGGCTCCCCTTCGCGGAGGAGCAATTCGACGTCGTGGTCTCCTGCAACATGTTTCATTACATCCAACGGCCGGTCGAGGCCCTGCGCGAGATGAGGCGGGTCCTGAGGCCGGGCGGCCGGTTGATCGTCACGGATTGGTGCGACGATTATCTGGCGTGCCGGGTGTGTAGCTGGTATCTGCGCCTCTCCGGCAGCGCTCGCATCAAGGTCCACCGCCGGCAGGAATGCCTGCGCCTGCTCCAGGAGGCGGGCTACCGTGAGGTGGACGCCGAGCGCTACAGGATCAGTTGGCTTTGGGGCCTGATGACGGCGAAAGGCACCCGGTAGGCAAGGCCTGCCGCCGTCCACAGCGCGATCCATTCATCCAATTCCTCGCAATTCCCGTAGACCTCTCACGAGACTTGCTGGAGCAAGTCTCCGGTCTCCGGATACCCTGGAGCCGCCGAGCCGCAACAGGGAGGAAGAAGCCATGAAGAAGGATCTGCGTCTGAAGAAGCTCACGCTGAATGTCGATACGCTGGGGCGACTCGAAGCGAATCAACTTTCGGCCGCGCAAGGAGGAGGTACGACCACCGTCGCTACAGTCATTTTCACCGAAGGGGCTTGCGAAGGATATAGCTGGTTGCGCGCTTGCTAGCCCTGAAAATCGCCTAGAGCCCGACCGCCAGCCTTTCAGCGTGAGCGGTCCGCCTCGCGGGGCGGACCGCTCGTGATGAAGTCGCGGCAAGATCGAGCGGCCGGATCTCTAACCTTTGCGCGGCCGGTGGAAGAGCTCCCGGAGCTCGTCCTTCGCCTGCTCCAGAACCGCCAGCCGCTCCTTGGGGAGGCCCTTTCCCGCCCGGTTGACGTAGAAGGTGAGCATCGACATGGCCGAGCGGAATGGATCGGTTTTCCGCCGCCGGCTGCGCTCGGCGGATCGCTTGAGGGAGCGCGCGATCTCCCTGGGGTCGTCGAGGGTGAAGACGCCCTCCTTCAGATCCAGGGCGTTGCTGGTCTCGGTGACGTGTTGAGACCAGCGTTGCGGGCCGGCCGCCATGCCAACCTCAGGAGGACTTCTTGGCGCGCGTCCTCGCGGCTTTGTGCGCCGCGGCCGAGCGCTCATCCGGACCCTTGGTGCGCGCCGCCCTGCGGGCCGCCGCGGAACGCTCCGCGACGGTGCGCTTCGAGGCCGCCGATTTCGCCTGCTTCGAGAGAGCCTTCTTCGAGGCGGCGGCGTGGCCTTCCTTCTTCAGGGCTGCCGTGGTCGCCTTCGAGCGGGTGCGGGAAACGGTTTTCTTCGCACCCTTCGCACCCTTCTTGCTGTCGCTCTCGGCCTTTTTCCGGGTCTCCTCGGAGACGGTCCCCTTCTTGGGCGCGGGCAGCTTCACGCCGGCGCGGCGGGCTTTCGAGAGGCCGATCGCGATCGCCTGCTGGGTCGACCGCGCCCCGTGCTTCCCTTCCTTGACATGCTCGATCTCCTCGTGGACGAATTCGCCGGCCTGGGTGCTCGGGGCCTTGCCCTCGCGCTTGTCCTGGCGGGCCTTCTCGATCGTCTTTTTCTCGGGCATGGTGAGGGCCTCCTGTCTGAGGAGGACTTTGGAAGCAAGATCGACGCCGGGCGGCTCCGCCCCTCAACCCCGTTCCAGGATCCGGTAGGGCACCGCCCGCAGGATCTCCGAGAGCGGCACCGATCCCGCCCGCGCCTTGGCGAGCGCGTCGTCGAGGAGGCTCCGCATGCCGCGCTCGCGGGCGGCGGCGCGCAGGCGGTTCGGGGGCTCGCCGTGAGCGATCAGGTCGGCCAGATCCTCGTCGGGCACGAAGAGCTCGTAGACCGCGAGCCTCCCGCGGAAGCCGGTGCCGGCGCAGGCGTCGCAGCCCTTGGGCCGGAAGAAATGGCGATCGCCTTCGGCGAGGTGGAGACGGCGGGTCTCGTTCTCGTCCGGCGCGGCTTCGACGCGGCAGTGCTCGCAGAGGCGGCGCAGCAGGCGTTGGGAGAGGGCGCCGAGGAAGCAGCCGGCGATCAGGGAGGGCTCGATGCCGAGGGTGCGCAGGCGGGAGATGGTGAGCACGGCGTCCCCCGTGTGCAGGGTCGAGAGCACCAGGTGGCCGGTCTGCGCGGCGCGCACGGCGGCGTCGGCGGTCACCTCGTCGCGCACCTCGCCGATCAGGATCACGTCCGGGTTCTGGCGCAGGAAGGCCCGCGCGTAGTCAGCGAAGCTCATCTGCTCGGAGACCTGCTTCTGATTGGTCTTCGGAAAGTAATATTCGATCGGGTCCTCGGCGGTGAGGATCTTGTTCTCCGGAGTGTTGATGTGATGGATGGCGGCGTAGAGGGTGGTCGTCTTGCCGCTCCCCGTGGGTCCCGTGACCAGCAGCATCCCTTCCGGGCTGGTGATCAATCTTTCGAAAGTGGACCGCATCCCGGGGTCGAAGCCGAGGCGGTCGAGGGCGAGCGGCGCGGCGCTGTCGAGGATGCGGAGGACGGCGTCCTCACCGAAGGGGCCGGGGACGATCGAGAGCCGGAAGTCGATGCCGCGCGAGATCGACCGGTCCTGGCCGCGCTCCCGGTAGACCGCCTGGATGCGCCCGTCCTGGGCCCGCCGATGCTCGGCGATGTCGAGGCAGGCGAGGATCTTGAGCCGGGCGAGCACCGATTGGATGTTGTCGCGGGCGAGGG
>QHVW01000190.1:17502-21138 GCA_003223675.1 Acidobacteriota bacterium | reverse complement strand
GCAGGAGGGCGCGTACTTTGATTCCTTCACCGCCTCGCCGAAGTGGGACTGGAAATTGACCGGAATCTTTTTCAATACGCTCAAGGGGATGTTGCTGACGCAGTAGTGGGCCTTCTCGATGTGGACCGTGCGATGCAGGAGATCCCGGTATTCGATCTCGACGTCGTCTTCTTGGATCGTGATCCGCGTCACTTCCGAGTGGTAGCGGATGAGGTTCCCGAGCCGCCTCTTGAAGCCTTCGACGAGTTGATCCATTCCGTGCACCGGCTGGAAGAGGGTCGGCTGCCAGAGATAGTCGACAGGTTGGTAAAAGTTGAATTTCCAGAACTCGGAGGAGAGCAGCTCCTGCAGACCGAGCTTGGACGCAGGCGTGCACGGCCTCTCGACGGTGATGGGAGCCACGCAGCCGGAGCGGGTCGAGCCGCAGTAGTCGATCGCGCTCGGGCACGTCAACCCCACGCCCAGGTCGCCGAATTTCTTGAGCAGCTCCACGAGCTGGACGCGGTCCACGTCCTTCAGCTCCTCCTTGAGGGCCCCCTGGCTCACCGCCTTGGCCAGCAGCTCGGCGACGTGGCCCCGGGTGTCGTTGGCGATGCGGCGGTTGACCATGGGCTGGTCGCCGAAAGCCTTCTCCCGGAAGAAGACGTTGGCCGTGGTCTCCATGACGTAGACCTCGAGCGGCACCTTCAGATCCTTGCAATAGTGGAGCACGCGGCGGTGGTGGTAGGGGATGCGGCCGGGCCCGAGGTTGAGATAGAGCCCGGGATCGAAGCGACAATCCTGGACTTCCCTGACGACCTTGCCTTGGTGCGGGATGTCTTCGACCACTTTCGTTCCCCGACGGGCCGTGAAGTTGCGGCCGCCGGCCCGCTCCTGAGCTTCGAGGATAAGGCAGGAGTACCCCGCCTTCTGGAGCATGTCGGCGGCGGTGAGGCCGCCGATCCCGGCGCCCAGCACCACGACCTTCTTGCCCGCGCCGGCGCCCTGGGGAAGCTGCGGTGGACCGGCCCAGGCCACGGGAACATTGAGCAGACCGAGGGCGACCATCGTCTCGTAGACCGCGGCCGTGCCTCCGGCCCGCCCCACGAGCTCGAGAAAACGCCGGCGTGTCCAACCTCCATTCGACTCCTCCATAATCCCTCCTTTTCTCGTGGATGTGTCTTCTATGCCCGGTTCTTCTTCAGCGACCCGTACCACATGTAGGCGCACAGCCCCAGGAAGAGGAGGAGCGAAACGATCTGCGAGACGGGCGCGTTGTCGAAGAACGGCGTCTTGATGAGGCTTTCGCTGTACCAGGGGAAGAGGCGCAGGCCGGCGCCGAAGACGCCGCCCAGCGCGCCGCCGGCCATCAGCCCGGAGGCGATGATGACGCCGCGCTCGAGGATGGTGCGCCCCTCTTCGCCCCCCGCCCGCTCGGCGCGCCGGGTCAGCCAGTGAGAGAGGAAACCGCCCACCAGCGCCGGCGTGTTCAGCTCCAAGGGGAGGTACATGCCGAGCGCGAAGATGAGGGCGGGCACGCCCAGCATCTCCATCACCAGCGCCACGATCGCCCCGGCCCCGAAAAGGATGTAGGCCACCGGCTGGCGGCTCATGAAGCCCTGCACGAGTGCCTTCATGATCGAAGCCTGGGGGGAGGCCAGCACCACCCGCGCGTCGCCCGGCACCGATTCGCCGAACTGGAAGGTCTTGGCCAGCAGCACGATGGTCAGCGCCGCCGCCACCGCCGAAGCCAGGATGCCCAGGGACTTCACCTTCTCCTGCACGGCCGGCGTCGAGCCCAGCCAGTAGCCGGTTTTGAGGTCGGTGATCGTCTGCCCGGAGACCGACAACGCCGTGCACACCAAGCCGGCGACCGCCATGACGAAGAACATCCCCGTCGTGCCCGAGAGACCGAAGCGCAGCAGCACCACGGAGGAGACGATGATGGTCAGCATCGTCATGCCCGACACCGGGTTGCGCGCCGTGGTGGCGATGGCGTTGGCCGCCACCGAGGCGAAGAAGAAGGAGAAGACCAGCGTCAGCACCAGCCCCACCAGCGCCGCCAGCAGCGAGCCCTCCAGCGTGGTGAAAAACACTCCGGCGGCGATCGTGGACAGCACGACGCCGATCAGGATGGCCATGATCGGCAGGTCGCGGTCGGTGCGCTCCTGCCCCTCGTCCTCGCCATGCCGGAAGGCCTTGGCCGCGATCGAGAAGGAGCCGACGACGATGCGCAGCGACTTCAAGATGCCGAAGATGCCCGCCGTGGCGATGGCCCCGACGCCGACGAAACGGACGTAGTTGCGGAAGATCGCCGCGGCGTTCATGCCGACGCCGTCCACGCCGAGGATGGGCGCCGTCGCCGGGTAGACGGCCAGCCCGGCGGGCAGGTGCTGGCCGATCATCCAGATCAGCGGCACCAGCACGAAGTTCGCGAAGAAGCCGCCGGCGCACAGGATCATCGACGAGCGCAGGCCCATGACGTAGCCGAGGCCCAGGATGAAGGAGATGGCGTCGAAGCGGAACACCATGCGGGCGCGGTCGGCGAGCGTCTTCATCACCGGCAGGAACTGGAAGTCGAGGGTCTCCTGCCAGACCTGGAAGGTGGTGACGAAGAAGTCGTAGAGGCCGGCGATGGCCGTGGCCTGAAGCAGGAGCTTGGCCTGCGAGCCCCCCTTCTCGCCGGTGACCAGGACCTCGGTGATGGCCGTCGCCTCCGGGTAGGGGAACTGGCCGTGCGTCTCGCGCACGAAGTAGCGCCGCAGGGGGATGAGGAAGAGGACGCCCAGGCAGCCGCCGGCGAGCAGGATGAAGGTGGTCTGCACCGGGTGGGGGTCGAGGTGCAGGATGTAGAGCGCCGGCAGGGTGAAGATGGCTCCCGCGACCATGCCGCCCGAGGTGCCGCCGATGTTGGTGAGGATGACGTTCTCGAGCAGCGTCGACCGCCGCCGGAACGTCCGGGCGAGACCGATGGCCAGGATGGAGATGGGGATCGAGGCCTCCATCACCTGTCCCACCTTCAGCCCCGAGTAGGCCGAGGCGACGGTGAAGACGATACAGAGGAAGAGGCCCCAGCCCACGGAGCGGACGGTCGCCTCCTCGACCTGGGTCGTCGCGGGGACGATCGGCGCGTACGTCTCGCCCGGGGCGAGGGGCTGATAGGCGTTCTCCGGGAGGGACCTGGTATCGGGTGCGTCCATCCTTCCTCCTGCTCGGCCGGCCGGTTTGAAGACGGGTAAGTGTACCGCAAGTCTCCGTGGCCTCGTCCTCAATCCGGCCGTAATCCGGCCGGCCCCCGCTTGACAGGCCGGCATGGTTGAGCTAGCCTTTTTTCCATGAAGGCACGCCTACAGATTGACGACGACGTCTATGAGGCCGCCGAGCGGCTGGCTTCCTCTGAGAGCCGGAGTATCGATAAGGTCCTTTCGGATCTGGCGCGCAAGGGGCTGGATGCGGAGCGTGGGCAGGTGGAGGAAGGGGTCTTCCCGGTATTCTCCGTGTCCAAGGACTCGCCACCGATCACTTCTGAGATGGTGAAGGCGGCACTGGACGACGATCGGTAGTGGTCTCGCTCTTAGACGTCAACGTTCTCGTGGCTCTTGCGTGGCCAGCTCACGAGCACCATGAGCTCGCCACCCGATGGTTCCGCCGCAATCA
>QHVW01000190.1:0-17374 GCA_003223675.1 Acidobacteriota bacterium | reverse complement strand
GGCTTTCTGGTCACCGCCAAGTGACGGATGCTCATCTTTTGGGGATCGCTCTTCGCCATGACGGCAGGTTCGCAACTCTCGACCGCGGCGTTTTCGAGCTCGTACCTTCCACCTTTCCTGCCAGTGAGGCGGTGTGTTGGCTCGGTGCCGTGGGATGAGCCGGGAGCTACAATGACCCTGGCATTCACTTCGCCGGTAAAGCCAGCCGCGCACCAGGACGTTGGTATCGACCAGACAAGCCACGGTCTTCAGGGGTGGTCAGCGTAGATCCCGGCGCGCGAAACCGCTTCATCCGACAACACAGGCGCGTCGCGGAGCTCGGCGGCGATCTTGTCGAGCATGGCGGAGAGCTTGTTGGCTTTGGGCTGGCGCTTCATTTCCAGCCCCGAGTGTCGGCGGTCTGTTCGATGAATCCGAGAGTTTCTTTCTCCGAGCGGCGGCGGCTGACCAGAAGCGACTGCCGCCGGGCTTCCTGGGCGATGAGATTCCCTTTCTCCAGACCCAAGCCGGCGGTGAGGATCTCGCGAGCCACCTCGCTCTTGGTCTTGCGCCGCCGCCGGGCCTCGCGCGCGAGCGAGCGGGTGAGATCGGTGTCGATGCGAATGGTGAGCACGGCGGGAGTCTTCTCTGCTCTGCTCATTGTCATACGGTATTACAACGAAGCAAAACCGCGAAATGGATGCGAGCTCCCAGAGAAAAGAAAACATCACTGCTCCTCAAGGCAGCCCGGCTGACCGGCCCGCCGTCCCGAGCTCGGAGTGCTTTCCGCGATAGCGCACGGTGAGACCGAGCAGGGAGCGACGATCGCCGCCGCGGTGCTGCCCGCCATCCGGGGGCTCGACGACGACCGGGTCAAGCTCTACTACGATCTCGTGTACAATTCTTTGAACAAAGCGGCTCGCCGCGCGCTGGAGGCGATCATGAAGGGCTATGAATACCAGAGCGATTTCGCGAAGAAGTACGTTGCGCAGGGGCGTGCCGAGGGGCGTGCCGAGGAAGCGGCGAACGCTGTGCTTACCGTCCTGCAGGCTCGCGGCCTTACGGTGCCCGAGGCCGTCCGTGAGCACATTCTGTCTCAGAAGGATCTGGAACGGCTGGAACGCTGGCTGAAGAAGGCCGCCGTTGCCGCTTCCGTCTCTGCGGTTCTCGACGAGCCGAATTGAGTCCCGTCCGGGATTGAGATCCCGGGCGATTCCCCATCGCCGCCGCCCTCCACCCGGAGTAGAATCTCCGCGGTCTTGCCCATGCGTCCAAGCTCTCTCCAGCGCCTCGCCGGCACGCTCGCGCTCCTCCTCCTGCTCGCCGTCGCCGCAGGGGCCGCGCCCGTCCCGGCTCCGAGCGAGCGCGGCTATCCCCTGATCCAGACTTACGAGCCCTCTCTCCCCGAGGCCTCGACGGAGAGCTTCGACGTAACCCGCGACCCGCGCGGCGTCCTCTACTTCGCCAACTTCGCGGGGGTCCTGGTCTACGACGGGGCGTGGTGGCAGCGGATCGCGGTGGGCAAGGGGAGAGCCGCGTTCCGGGTGGCGAGCGATCCCAACGGCCGGGTGGCGGTGGGCGGCGACGACGAGATCGGTTACCTGTCTCCCGACGGGCACGGCACCTTGCGCTACGTCTCGCTGCTCGGCCTCCTGCCGCCCCAGCAGCGGGCCCTGGGGCAGACGCTGAGCCTCCAGGCCACTCCGCAGGGATTCGCCTTCATGACCGGCCGCTGGCTGCTGGTGTGGGACGGCACCCGCGTCGTCACCGCCGCCACCTTCCCCGGAGACCGCCCCTTCGCGGAGAGCTTCGCGGTCGGCCGTGAGATCTGCGTCTGGACCCGCGAGGGGATCTCGCGCCTGCGGGGGACGCGGCTGGAGCCGGTGCCCGGAGGCGAGGTGTTCCGCAACCGGCGGGTGGATCAGATCCTTCCCGCCGGCGGCGGGATGCTCGTCTCGGTGCGCGGCGAGGGGCTCTTCCTGCTGCGGGACGGCAAGGTCACGCCGTTCGCGCCCGAGGCGTCGCGCTGGACGGCGGCGAAGCGGCTCCTCTCCGGCGAACGGCTCGCCGACGGCAGGTGATCGACTCGGCGGCGGGGCTCCCCGACGATTTCGTCGGCGGCATGGTGACCGACCGCGAAGGCGCGCTCTGGCTCGCCCTCAACAACGGCCTGGCACGGCTGGAGATCGCCTCTCCGCTGTCGGTCCTCGACCGGCGCACGGGGCTCCAGGGGCAGCCGTATACCGTGGCGCGCCACGGCGGCGCCCTCTGGGTCGGCGGCTCGGCGGGGCTGTTCACCACGGCGGAGACCTCCCAGGAGAAAGACGGCCCGCCCGTCCGCCTGCACCCGGTGGCGGGGGTGCCGCCAGGCGCGTGGAGTCTCCTCTCGATGGGCGACGACCTCCTGCTGGGCTCGGCGTTCGGCGTCTTCCAGATCCACGGCGGCACCGCGCGGCAGGTCCCCGGCACGGAGAAGGCGAGCACCACCTACGTCCTCGCGCGCTCGACGGCCGATCCGGACCGCGTCTGGCTGGGCCAGGATAACGGCCTCGCCGCCATCCGGCGGACGGGCGGCGGCTGGCGCTATGAGGGGGAGATCGCGGGATTCTCCTCGGAGGTGCGCTCGCTGGCCGAAGGGCGGGACGGCACCGTCTGGTGCGGCACGGCGCACGACGGGCTGGTGGGCCTCCGGATCTCACAGGGGCCCGAGATGAAGGCGCTGAGCCGCCGCGTCCTGGGGAGCGGCAACGTCGGCGTCTCCCTCGTCGCCGGCCGCGTTCTCGCGGTGAACGAGAACAAGATCCTGCGTCTCGACGAAGCTCGCGGCGCGCTGGTCCGGGAGCCGGACCTCCCGGCGGGTTTCCAGGGGGACTTCTCCTTCGTCGCCGGGGATGCCGGAGGGAACCTGTGGCTGGACAGCCTTCCCCCCAGCGTGGCCCTCCGGCACGGCACGGGGTGGGAGGCGCGGCCGCGGATGCTTCCGGGGGTACCGGGCCGCGGCGTCGAAACCATCTTCACGGAGCCGGACGGCGTGGTCTGGCTGGCCACCGACAAGGGGCTCATCCGCTATGAGGGGAGCCTGCAAGCCGGCGCCGCCTCGCTGCCGCCGCCGCACCTGGCCCGGCTCACGGCGAGCGACGCCTGCGCATCGAATTCGCCCCCGTCTCCTACCGCGCCGGCCTGCGCTTCCAGACCCGTCTCGCCCCGCTCGACGCTCACTGGAGCGCTCCCACCACCGAGCCGTTCGCCGAGCTGACCCGGCTGCCGCCAGGGGATTACGCCTTCCACGCGCGCACCGTGGGTCCCAACGGCGAGATCGGGCCGGAGACCGGGTGGACGTTCCACGTCCGCCAGCCCTGGTATGAGACCTGGTGGGCGATCACGCTCTGGGTGGCGGCGGCGCTCCTCGCGGTGTGGGGCTACGCGTGGCTCCGCGGCCGGGCCCTGCACCAGCGGGCGGCGCATCTTGAGGCGCGGGTGAGCGAGCAGACGGTGGCGCTGCGCAGCACGGTCGAGGAGCTCCGGCGCGCCCACGCCGACCTCGCGGCGGCCAACGCGCGGCTGGAGGAGCTCTCGCTGCGCGACGAGCTGACCGGCATCGCCAACCGGCGGCGGCTGCAACAGGCGCTCGCCGAGGAGTGGAGCCACACCCGGCAGTCGATCGCCTTCCTGCTGCTCGACCTCGACTATTTCAAGCGGCTCAACGACACCCAGGGCCATCTGGCCGGGGACCTCTGCCTGCAAACGGTGGCGGGATTCGTGGCCGAGGCGGTGCGCCCGTACGGGGGGCTGGCGGCGCGCTACGGCGGCGAGGAGATCGCGGTGCTCCTCCCCGGCCTCGGCCTCGACCGCGCCCTCCAGGTGGCCGAGCGCCTCCGCGCCGGCATCGAGGCGCTGGCCATCCCCAACGCCGGAGCCCCGCTCGGCCACCTCACCACCAGCGTCGGCGCCGCCGCCATGCTCCCCGCCGTGGGCGCGTCGCCGGACGGGCTCATCGAGGCGGCCGACCTCGCCCTTTATCAGGCCAAGGCCGAGGGGCGGAACCGGGTGTGCGCGGGGCGGGAGGAGCTGGCTTCTTAATCATCCCCCGCTGCTGTCACACCTCTGTAACGAAGGGGGCCGCAAATCCGATCTAGGCTGGAGGTAGCAATGAAGCTCCCCTCCTTTCTCGACTTCGCGTTCCTCCTGAAAGCGCTGCCGCCGCAGGAGCCTCCGGGCGCCGAGCCCGTGGTGCTGGAGCACGAGGACTTTCGCCTCACCCTCCTCGCGCCCTCCCCACCCGGGATGCCGTTCCGCCCCCTGGGCTATCTCCTGCTCATCTTCATCGGCTCCGAGGCGGTCCGCCGCCGCGCCCGCGTGATCGGCTCGAGCCTGCCGAAGCTGTGCAAGTCGCTCGGGGCGCCCGACCTCGCCGACCATCCCGGCCTGGTCGAGGATCAGCTCCTCCGCCTGGCGCAGATGTCGGTCAAGCTGGAGGTCGCGCGCAAGAAGACGACGCGGACCTTCGTCTTCCCGCTGCTCTCGCAGCTCGTCCTCGATTTCCAGGAGCCCGGCGTGGGCCGCAAGTGGCAGGTCCGCGTCAGTGGCGACTTCTACCGCATCCTCAGGCACACCGCGCCGGCGGTGATTCGGAAGAAGTGAGGCTCTGCAACGGCGGTCCGCTGCGCCACCGTGAGCGGGCGGGCCGGCCGGCCAATTCGAGGTAATCAGCGACCAGGGCGTCGAAGATCGCGTCCCAGGAGCACTGCGACGCCTCTTCCAGGCCGCGAGCGTCTCCCCTTCGATGCGGCCGAGGAAGACGCTGCCGGGCGGCGCCTTGGCCCGGCACGCCGCCCCGGTCGGCCGACAGCACGGGGGTGCCCGACGCCACGAATGTGGAGCCACGCGGCCAGCAGCAGAGGCCAGCAGCAGATCGAGCTTGGCCATCCAGGGCGAGCTGACATGACACGAAGTCGGCAGCCGTCTCGCGTTCTCAGGTATGGACAGAGACCGCTTATATTAAAGACTCTATTTGACTACGAGAAATTCTCCCGATAGCCTTGGGTACTCTCCTCGGAGGCTTCATGGCTCGACTCTTCCGCAAGATGGTCGGAAAGACCTGCAATCAGGACGATTGCACTCTCCAGGGGCAGAGCGCCGATCTCAAAGCAGGCTTCTGTGAAGCGTGCGGTAAGCCCCTCTTCGAGCTGACGGCTCCGGATCGCGTCCAGCAGCTCCTGGCCGTCCTCGTCGTCCTCGGAGCCTTGGCCGGCGTCGGCTATGGCACGCTCACCCATGTCCGGGCGCAGCCGGTCCGGCAGGCGGCGTCCGTCCCCGTGGGAGCCGCTCCCAAGGCCGCCGCTGTGCCCCATCCCTCTCCCGCGGAGGCCCAGCGACAGATGGAAGCCCGGCTACGCGAGATGTATCGCCATGGCGAGCCCGGAGCGGCGGAAAAAGCGGATCTCGCGAAGCTGCTCGCCGGGGATCCCGCCCTGGCTCAGGCCCACGCGGAGCTCGAGCGGAGCCGGCTCCCCCACATCATCGAAGCCAGCCGCAAGATCCGCACCGGTCAGGAGCTCGTGGCCCAAAGGCTCTATGAGCACGCGCGAGAGGACTTCCTCCAAGCGACCGTGGAGGACCCCCAGAACGCCGGCGCCTGGGCCGCGCTGGGCGGGGTCGACATGCTCACCCGGCGTGAGGAGGAAGCGCGCCAGGCCTATGAAAAGGCGCTGACGATCGATCCCGATAGTTGGATCGCGCATTACAACTTCGGTTTCTACTTCGCGCGGAAAGGAGAGACCGAGGCCGCCCTCCTGCATCTGGACCGGGCGGTCTCCCTCCTCGGCCGCTCCGGCAACGTCGACCGGACCACCGTGATGAACGACCTCCGCAACAACCCGGTCCTCGCGCCGCTGCGCCGCGATCCACGTTTCGCGCGGCTGCTCGGCTGAAGGATGACAACCATGAAAAGATTTTCACGTGGCCTCCTGCTGCTCATGGTCCTCCCGTTCGGTGCCCTCCCCTGCCGCGCCGGCTCCGCCTGCGCGCAGGCCCAGGCCATCGTCGGCGAGGTTCGCACCATGTTCGCCTCCGGCCAGGTGGACTATCAACGGGCGCTCCGCAAGCTGGCGACGGCCCGCGACCTCTGCTCGACGTTGGGTGAGGCCTGGAAGTACTCCTACTGCGCCGCCGCAGCCCTCAATGACCCCAAGGCCCGCTTCTACAAGGACCGGGCGATCTTCAACGGCGTCTCCGACTTCGAGTGCGGCGCCGGGCCCCACGCCACCGCCCCTGCACCCGCGCCCCTGCCCAGCTACGTCCGCGAGAAGTACGCCCTCGTCATCGGTATCGGCGATTTCAAAGATCCCCTGATCCCAAAGCTTCAGTACGCCGCCAAGGACGCGGAGGATCTGGCGCGGGTGCTTCAGGATCCCCGGTACGGCCGCTTCAAGCCGGAGAACGTCACCCTGCTGACCAACGCGAAGGCCACCCGGGCCAACATCCTCAACGCCCTGCAGGACCTCTTCCTCAGAGTGCAGGAGGACGACCTGGTCTTCATGTACGTGAGCAGCCACGGCTCCCAGAAGCAGACCGACAAAGGGCTGATGGGAGTCGGCTACATCGTGACCTACGACACGCAGGTCAAGAACATCTGGGTTGACGCGCTCGATTACCAGGGCTTTTCCCAGAAAGCCGCGCTGCTCAAGGCACGGCGGAAGGTCGTCTTCCTCGACACCTGCTTCAGCGGCCAGGCCGGCTCCAAGGGGCTGACGATCGACGGCGTCGGCGTCGACCGCGAGACCGCCAAGCTCTTCCTCTCGGGAGAGGGTACTTTCGTCATCACCTCCAGCAAGGACAACGAGCGGTCCTTCGAGAGCGACAGCCTGAGCAACAGTTATTTCACGTACTACCTGATGGAAGCCCTGAAGAAGGGCCCCGAGCCGCCCACAGTCAAGGAGATCTTCGGCTACCTCGCCCAGCGGGTACCGGACGCAGTGGCGCGGGAGAAGCAATCTTTTCAGCATCCCCAGATGGTGCCCGCGGATGGTCCCGGCGACGTCAAAGTTGGAGTCATGCCGAGGTCCCAAAGTGGATCGAATTGATCCCTCCGCACCCAGAGTTGAAAAAGGAGAACCTCGATGAATACACACTTGGTGCGCAAACGTTTCGGATTCCTCGGCATCGCCTTCCTGATGCTGGCCCCCCTCCCCGTTTTCGCTGGTGAAGGGTTCGGTTCCCTCCTGTCTTCCAAGAAGGTGGCCAATCTCAACCGGGTGAGCCCACCGAAAGTCCTGGTCCTGGGGACCCGCATCGCCGTCAAGGCCAACGGTCAGGACCAGGAGAGCACCGGCGTGGCCCAGAGGCTGCAAAGCCAGCTCGAAAGCGATCTGCTGCGCAACGACAGCCGGCTTTCCTCTGATCCGTCCAACCCGCAGACGTTGGTCGAGGTCACGATCACTCAGAACACCTACAACGAAAGTTGGGAGACCCGCCGGATGACCGAGCGCCGGCAGACCGGCAAAGACAGCAAAGGCAAACCTGTCTATCAGGACTTTCCTGTCGACGTCCGCTTCAAGACCGTCAAGCACCACTGCTCCGCCGCGTTCAAAGTCACCGACACGGCCAAGCGCATCAACCTGGATTCCGATTCGGTCCAATACAACTTCGAGAATTCCTTCCAGGAGGGGAACGGAGCGCCCGATCAGGCCACGCTGGAGAACAACGCGATCCAGATGGTGGACAATCGGATCGTCCATGATCTGACCCCCACCCGCGAGCGCATCGGCGTGCTGCTGCCCAAGGGGAGCCTGGAAAACTATGTCAACCTCGCTGAATCCAACTTGTGGAACAAGTACCTGGAATCGCTGGAAGCGCTCCCCGCCAAGTCGAATCCCGAGGACGAGTCTTACCGCAAATACGCGCTCGGCGTCGCCTACGAGGCTCTCGGCTATGGTGCCGAGGAGGAGGATACGACGCTCAAGTACCTCGAGCAGGCAGCCGATTATTACAACCAGGCCATCGAAGCCAATCCGAAGGAAAAATACTTTGCTCAAGCCTACGAAAGTTTCTTCGTCAAGGACAAGAAAGCGGTGGCTCCTCTTGAGCGCGTGCGCGCCGCCCTGGTCAGCTATCGCAAGCTCAAGGAGAACCGGGAGCGCTATGCCTCCGAGCAGGCGACGGTCGCCGCCGCGGCCGAGCCCGCGAACGTGCAAGGAGGCAAATCACTGACCGGGCCTGGCGCCATGAACAACGCCTCGGTGATCAAAATGGTGCGCGCTGGCCTGTCAGAAGAGATCATCCTCACTTCCATCAATTCAGCGCCCAAACATAACTTCGACGTCTCCCCAGACGGTCTGGTGGCCCTTTCGGAGGCCAAAGTGGGCCCCCGGATCATCCAGCGCATCCAGGAGATCGCGAGCGGCAAGGGAGGCACCACCGCCAAGACCAAGACGACGAAGAAAGGTTCCTCCAAACCGCACTGAGCCCTATGGATTCGCCAGGAGATTGACCTCATGAAATCGCGCCTCTCGCTGCTCGTCCTTCTCGTCCTCGGAAGCCGGAGCCTGCTCGCGGCCGCGGCCGGCGACGCCCCGGTCAAGGGGGCCAAGGAGCTGTTCTACGACTCCACGGACGGCTCCGTCGTCAGCGCTTCCCAACCGAATACTTTCGTGTCCCCCGGCCCTGCGAAGAAAACACCGACGCAGAAGAAAGGGACTGCCGGAACCTCCAAGAAGGTGGCGCACAAACCTGAGTCCAACAACGGCTCGTCGGAAACACGTCGGCCGATCATGAAACCCTCGTCGAACAGCCCCACGCTCGGCCTCAGCTATTGGATCGAGCTCGTCGGCCGGGACGGCAAGGGCCAGCAGGTGACCGACAACCGGATTTTCCGCTCCGGGGAAAGGATTCGTCTGCACTTCCTCAGCAATGCGGACGGCAACGTCGCCCTCATCCAAATGGGCTCCAGCGGCACCTCGAGCGTCCTCTTCCCCGACCCCGTCAAGGGGCTGGATGATAGCCGGATCACCGCCGGCGAAGACCGCATCCTGCCCACCGAAAGAGCATGGTTCAAGTTCGACACCTCACCCGGCACCGAGAAGATCCTGGTCGTGTTCGGCCGCGCCCAGCAGGACATCGACAACTTCGAGATCAGGCCGCGGATGGACGCCCACTCCACCCAGGCGGTGATGAAGACAGCGAACGAGATTCGCGGCGGCAAGGACCTGATCCTGGAGACCGAGACCGAGAACGCCTCCGAGATCGGCACCTACGCCGTCAACCTGGCCGGCAAGCCCGTGGTGCTGGAGATCCAGCTCCGGCACCAGTAAGGAAACGATCGACCGTTGCGGAGATGTGCCATGGCGTTGTTCCGGAAAGTGATCGGCAAAACCTGTAAGCACTGCAACAGCGGCGAGAGCGATCTGAGCCGGATCAACTGCAGAAGCTGTGGACGTGCTCTCGCCAACGAATTCAAATATCACCGGAAGCTCATTCTGGGTTTCCTCACGCTCACTGTTACTCTGCTCGGAGTCCTGCTCAATATACTCCTTCCGCGGCAGGTCCAATTGCAGATGAAGCCGGCCGTACAGGAAACCGGCACGCTGAGCCAACTGAGTCAGCTCGGGGCGAGGCTCCGTGAGATCTACCACGATTGCCAGGTGGGAGAGCGGGAAGCCGAGAAGGTTAACAAGCTGCTCGCCGGCGATCCCAACCTGGCCAAGATCTACCCCGAGTTTCAGCGTACCCGGATGTCCCACGTCCTCGAAGCCTGCCGGAAGGTGCGCTCCGGGCAGTTGCTGGTCGCCCAGAAGCTGTTCGACAGGGCGCGCGCCGACTTTCTCACAGCTACCCAGGAAGATCCCGAGAACGCCAACGCCTGGGCGGCCCTGGGCGGCGTCTCCATGCTCACCGATCGCGAGGAGGAGGCCCGCCAGGCCTACGAACGAGCCCTGACCATCGAGCCCGACAACTGGACGGCGCACTACAACTACGGCTGCTATTTCGCGCGCAAAGGCGAGACCGAATCCGCGCTCGGACACCTGGAGCGGGCGGTCTCGCTCCTCGGCCGCGCCGGCCACGTCGACCGCACTGCCGTGCTCGAAGACCTGAGACAGAACCCTGCGCTCGGGTCGTTGCGGCAGGACCCGCGCTTCGTGCGGCTGCTCGATGGCGTCTGAGACCTCTACTAAATCCTTGGAGGCGCCACTATGCTCATGACCCGGGATAGTCTCTATGGAGTCCTTATGGCAATGAGACGCAAGGCCTTCTTTCTCGCATCAGTTGCCCTCTGGTCGCTCCTAGGCCTGTGCATGTCGGGCTGCTTTGTTTACCAAGCGGGTGGCGCGAAGGTGTACAACGCCACAGCGTCTACGGACCTTGGCCGAAGTTACGTTGAGGAGTACCATCTCAAATACGTTTGCCGGAACACCTGGGGTCTATTTTATTCGGACGTATGGCGAGGCGACTGCCTCTTTGCGGCCGATGTGGAGGAAAAGGACGACCAGATCCAATGGAGAACAGTCGATGCAGATCTCGCTCAGAAGCTCGAGCTGCAACCTGCGTTCACTTTCTGGAACAGGTTCGGCTGTTGGATCGCAATACCTCTTGGACTTGGCTTGTGCTTCATCGTCATAAAGCTCCAAGCTGACTCCAATTGAGCCAGCCGTAGAAGTGCCTAGACTAGCTGTCCAAGCTCACACCATCATGAGCAATGACGAGATCCCCGACGTTCGTGACGGGCTGACGCGCCAGGAACGCATCGTCCTGACGGTGCTGTACCAGGCGCAGAAGGAGCGCGGCGATCGTAACGTGCCCACCGCAATGCTCTGGGGCCGTGTGTGCGAGCACTTTTACATCAGTCCCGAGGAGCTCTCCGAGATGCTTGCGCGGCTCGGCGCGCGTAGGTGATCACCAGATGGGCTTGGACGGCGGGGCCGCGCTCTCATTCTCCCACCCGCACCACCGCCGCCCCTGAATACGCCGCGAATTCCGGAGCGTACATCGACTGCACCGTGGCCGGCCCTACCCGGAGCTCGCCCGCGAGGTTGGCGCGCAGGCGGTACCTCAGGGTGTGCTCGCCGGCCGGCAGGGCCTCGAAGAAGAAGTTGGTGGCGCTGTCCCGGGTCTCCTCGTACCAGGCGGACCCCAGGCTCCAGTGCCAGCCGGAGCGCGCGTCCTCCGGCTCCAGCCCGGCGGGCCGGGGATCACGCAGGTGGACGTACTCCGCGGGCTCTCTGGCGCTCAGGGTGAGCTCCACCTCGACCTCGTCGCCCGGCTTGAGGACGGTCCCCGGGCCGAGCGGCTTCAGCACCCAATCCTTTCCGGACTGCGCCCGCAGGAAGTAGCGGCGCGAGACCTGGAAGAGGTCGCCGCTCCCCTGCGCCGGCGGCTCCTCGGTCGAGAATTGCCAGGTGGCGGAGGCGAAGAGGAAGCCGGGAGTCTCCTTCTCCACCACCACCACGGACCGGGCGGGGTCGATCTGGTCGCCGGGGATCACCAGCCGGCTCTCCTCCCGGCCCGTGTAGCGGTCCGGGTCGAAGGTGAAGGTGGCGGTCTGCCCCGCGGCCCGTACGGTGGCCGACCCGGCGGCACCCAGCTCCCCCTCCTTCTGGAGGTAATGGACCACGGCATAGAGGACCTCGGCGGTGGCCCGCGTCGACTTCCAGTGGTTGAGCTGCCGGTTCAGGAAGAGCCACTGCACGAGGCCGTGGCGGCGGGGATCGTCCGGCCGCAGCTCCATCAGGGCGCGCAGGGCGAAGGCGTGCGACTCGACGGCGTCGTTGTACCAGAGCCAGGAGCGCGCCTCGGGCGGCCAGAAGGTCCCTTCGTCCGGGGTGGTCCTGGCGCGATCCAGGACGCTGTCGAAGACCAGGCGGGCGTCGTCCGGCCGGCCCATGCGCTTCAGGGTCAGGGCCAGCAGGCTCCGCAGATACGGGGAGAGCTCGGTCCAGTGCCGGAAGCTGCGGTCCAGGATCTCCCGGCGCTCCGCCTCGCTCAGGGCGTCGCCCATCCACGAGGGGTCGGGGTAGGCCGTGGCCGCGTAGTTGAGCAGCACGGGGACGGCGAGGCAGCAGCTCTCCACCGGACGGGCCCCATGCTCCTCGCGATAATTCGCCGCCAGGTAGGACCACCCTTTGCGCACCACGTCCCGCGGCGCCTCGGCGCCGAATTCGGCCGCCCGGGCCAGCCCCTGGAGGACGTAGGCGGTCATGTACGGCGACGCCGGGCCTCCCGGCCACCAGGGGAAGGCGCCGCTGGGGAGCTGCGTGCGGGCGAGCTTCGCCAGAGAATCGTCGCGCTGGGCGCGGGCGATCCGCGGGTCCAGCACCTTGAGGAGGCCCTCCTTGCGGCCCCCCTGCGCGGCTTCCAGGAACGGCGTCTCCTCCAGCGCCAGCTTGCGGTTGGGGTCCGTGGCGTCCCAGGGCTCGAGCCGCGTCTCCCGTTGCGCCAGGTCCGCGGCCAGCCGGGCCACGGCGGGATAGCGGTCGAAGAGGCTGGCCACGATCCCCGTCGAGAGGAAGCGGTTGAGGGTCTGCTCGGTGCACTCGTACGGATAGTCGACGAGGTACGGCAGAGCGGCCAGCAGGCCCTGGAGGAGCTGGCCGTCGACGGTGACCACCATCCGCTCGTCGATGCGGGTCGGATCGTCGTGCCGCTCCAGATCGGCGAAGCGCAGCTCCCGCCGTCCGGCGCCGCGCAGGGCGGCGAAGCGGGACTGGATGAGGTGGACCCGCGACGGCAGCACGGGCAGCGGGCGGAGCTCGCTGTCGCTCTCGCCGCCCGCCACGGCCGTGACCTTGAAGGCCACAGGCCCTATCCGCCGGGGCGCGGTGAGGGGAAAGACGACGCTCGTGCCGCCGCCGGCCGCCGCCGTGAAGGGCCGGCGCGCCGTCCCGCGGTCGAGCCCGAAGTCGGCCAGCAGGCTCTGTCCCGTCTCCGGATCGGTGACGTCGAGCGTCACCTCGCCGCGCATCGGCGCCTGGCGGGCGTTGGTGATCACGACCTTGAGCCGCGCCTGGTCCCCCTCGCGCAGGAAGCGCGGCAGGTAGGGGCGGACGAGGAGGTCGCGGACGGTGCGGACCTCCTTGCGCAGCGTGCCCGTCCGCAGGTCGCGCGTCACCGCCTGGACGAAGACGTTCCACGCGGTAACCGAGTCGGGCACCGTGAATTCGATCGTGGCCGTGCCGTCCGGGCCGGTGAGCAGGTGCGGCTGCCAGAAGGCCGTCTCCGCGAAGTTGCTGCGCACCGGCACGCCCGGGGCTCCACCGATGCGATCCAACAACACGCCCGGAGTCCCTTGGAGGACCGCCCAGGGATCGCGCGCGGGGGGCGTGCTATCGCGCCTCGTGACCATGGTGATCGAGGAGGAGACCCGACTCTCCTCGAATTGGGGAACGGACGCCGTCACGACGATCGTCTCCTGCACCCGGCCGTCGACCACGGTCAGGGGGCCGGTGTACATCCGCCCCGGGATGAGGCCCGGGACGAGCAGCCGGTCCCCCTCCGGCTCCGGCGGCGCGGAGGAGAGGGAGGTCTTCCACGCCGACCAGATCTCGTTCGACATCCCGAGGCTCGCGGCCTGCTCGCGGGCCTGGGAACGGTCGGGGTAGAGCTGGAGCGGGTCGGGGAATTCGTGACGCTTGAAGAGCTCCAGGCTGCGGTCGGTCATGGCCGCCAGCACCTCGGCGGCAGCGGCCTCGGGGGCCTCGCCGGCCGGCGGGCGGACGGTGACCTTCCAGGTCTCCCGCGCGCCGGGGCGGAGCCGGTCGCGGAAGGTGCCGAGCTCCACCCGCAGCTCGCGGTCGTCCCAGGGCACCTGCACCGCCGCGGTGAGATCGCAGAGCCGGTGGTCGCGCAGCAGCAGGAGCTTGAAGCCGAGGCCGCCGCGGTCCGCCGGGCCGATGGGCCGCTCGATCACCGAGGGCGACTCGCCGCCGCGCAACGTGCGCCGCTCGAGGAGCTCGCCGCCGCGCCAGACCTCGAGGTAGAAGCTCTGGCCGGGGAAGCCCGTATGGACCAGCAGCCGGGCGGTGTCGCCCACGCGCACCGTCGCGCTCTCCACCTTGAGCACCGCCGGCAGGGCGAGAGGGATCCGCGGCCCGGCGACGATCAGCTCCCGCCGCTCCTCGACCCGCTCCCCCCGATCGTCCAGGGTCTCCCAGACCAGCCGGTAGGCGCCCGGCCGCAGCGGCGGGAGCCTCACCTCGGCCCCGCCGCCCGCGCCGTGACGCAGAGGGCCGCCGGCGAGCCGCCGCCCCTCGGGCCAGCCGTGCAGGGTGAGCTCCGGCGTCGGAAGCTCCCCCCACCGGGGGCTGAGGGCGTCGCCCGGAGTGTGGAAGGCGCCTTCCCCGGATGTGGCGGCTGTCTCCGGCGCCGGCTCGTCGCCGGGCAGCAGGGGCCGCGCGGGCTGGCGCAGCTCGTAGAGCGCCCAGGAGGAGGCGCCCGGCCGCGGCACGCCGTTCAGGTCCCGGCGGGTCACGGTGAGGCTGGCCGGCCGGCCGGCGAGCAGGAAGCCGCGGTCGCTCGCGATCCACCCCTCGACCGCGGCGTGCCCCCCGCGCCTCCGGCCGCGGCGTGAAGGCGATCTCGATCTTCCCGTCCGCGTCCGGAGCCGAGGTCCCCGCCGCCACGATCCGCCCCCCGGCATACCCGCTCTCCCGTTGCCACCAGGGGTAGACCGGCGTGCGGGTGATCCGCCAGCGCGCCTGGCCGTGGGTGACGGGGAGGCCGAAGTAGTAGACCGCCCGCCCCGTGAGCTTCGCCGGCGCGCCGAGCCGCAGCGGCGCGGCGGGATCGTCCAGGACGACCTCGAAGGTCGGACGCTTGTACTCCTCCACCCGGATCCACGCCGAGGAGCTCCAGGATTCGGTCTCGGAGGTCCCCAGCCTCCACTCCCCCAGCGGGCGGCCGGCGGGGATCTGGAATTCGCCCGCGGCCGTGCCGAAGCCGTTGGTGGTGACGGCGCGCGACGCCACCTCCTGGCGGTTGGGATCATAGAGCGTCACCGTCACCGTCTGGCCGGGCAGGGCGCCGGGCCCCTCTCCGGTCTCCTTGTAGGCGAGCACCTTCCAGAAGAGCGTCTGCTGCGGGCGGTAGACGGCGCGGTCGGTGTAGATCAGGGTCGACACGGCGGCCGGCGGGTCCGGTCGCGAAATGAAGACGCCTTCGAGCTCGGCCGGCCCGCCCGCCGAGCTCCCGAGCACCCGGTACCCCCCGCCCGGCTCCACCGGGAAGCGGACGGCGCCGTCGGCTCCCGTGATGCCGGGCCCGGGGGCCTTGGGGGAGTTGCCCATCTCCAGGAGACGTACCTCGGCGCCCGCCAGCGGCTCGCCCGTGGCTCCCGACAGCGCCAGCACCTCGGCCTTCCCGCCCCCGATCTCCCCGCCCAGCAGCACCAGGTCGGTCAGGATGATGCGGACGGCGGCCAGCCGGCCCTCCGGGGACGCAAAATCCTCCTGCGACGAGGCGACGAGGACGTAGGCGCCCGGGCGGTCGAGGGGCGGCACGATCCAGGTGACGTGCAGGTCGAAATCCGGCGTCGCGGGCAGCTCGATCCGCCAGGCCGCCACCGGCCGGCCGTCGCGGATCAGGGCCCGCGCCGCCTCCTCGAACGGCCGGCCGCCGAATCGCGTGTCCGTCCCCAGGAGGTCGGCGGGATAGGCCCGCAGGTAGACCGCCGGGAGATTCTTGTGGCTCACCTGGAGGGAACGGCGGCCGATCCCGTCGCTCCGCATGCTCTGAAGCTGGAAGACGGGCAGCTCGATCCGTTCGGCGATCGCCTTGCAGCGCTCTCCCCCCGGCGAGCCCGGCCAGGCGTCGCGGCCGGCGACGGCGGCGGCGTGCGCCGCGGCGAGGTGGCCGGGCTCCTCCCCCTGCTCCAGCAGCTCCGCCAGGGTGGCCATGCCCATCGACCACCAGGCAACTGGACCAGCCGCGCGCGGCGGGCCTCCAGCGCCGCCTCCCGCCGGCCCGCCGCCAGGTGCCACGCCTCCAGGTCGCCGAGCACCGCCGCCATCTCCTGGAGGGGATGCCCGGCCGGGGCGTCACCGCGGATCAGGGCGGGCAGATCCAGGGTTTCGACGGCGGTCGAATCCTCCTGGGACCACAGGATCCTGTTCTCCAGCATCCCGGCGTAGAGGTAGGCGATCAGGTCGCGCACCGTGCCGCGGACCGCCGCGGGGTAGGAGCTCCGGCCGGGCTGCAGGTAGCGCTGAATCCTGGAGAGGGGGGTGTCCCCGATCTCCTGCCGCAGGCTCCAGGCGGCGCGGCCGGCGGCGAGGGCGGCGGCGGCGATCTGCTCGCGGGTCTGCCGCTCCAGGGGGATCTCCCCCTCGGATTCCACCTTCTCCCGCTGGCCGATCTCCCACCCATGCGCCTGGAGATAGCGGGCGAGCGCGTCGGCGTAATAGAGATCGACCACCGCCCGGTGGAGAGCGTCCGTGGGCCGCGGCTGCTCCTTGAGGAAGCGGACGGCGTCCTCGGGGCTGTGGAGGCCCGCCCGCCATCCGGCCGCCTGGACGAGCGCCCGCGTCCACGTCTCCTCGTCCCCGGCCTTGCGCGCCGCGCCGAGGAGCTCCTCCACCCGCGGCAGGGCCTCCTCCAGCTTGTCCTCGGCGATGAGCTTGTCGATCTCGCCCCATGCGGTGGACGGCGGAACGTCCTCTCCCGGGGACGCAGCGGCGAGCCCGGGAAGCGACAGGGCAAGCCCCAGCAGCACGACGGCCCACAGTCGGTACGCAGCAGCTCCACGGCACATCAAAGCACCTCCCAGAGATCTCAGGCCCCCCTGAACGCCGACACTGAGATCCCCGGGATTGCAACTTCACGGCCAGGCCCCTACCACTGCCGCAGGCGACTTCTTGGTCTCAGGAAAGCTCAGGAAAGCCTGGCACCCAGAGGAGGAGGCCGCTCTCTGTGCGCCCAGGGAGAGCGTATAAGCCTTCACCAGAGGAATGTATATCGTGTCAGCCTGCGCGTAGAACGCGCTCGCTGCAAGACTCTCAGGGGCAGGATCTCATTCTCTGGCCAAGAGATCCAGTGCTTCTCTCCTCAACGCGGAAGGCATATCGTCCCCGTATATCGTTCCAGCCGCGTCCTCTTATACGCGCTCGGATAAGCCGAAATCCTGTTGCTTCCGTCCGATAGCCACCTCACTCCACTTTCTGGATGGGGTCCGAGGAGCTGGAGGGGGGCCGTCTTATCCGCGGTCCTGCCGGGGTGTTGACGTTGATAAGGAAGAGGCGTAGGATTGAGGAACCTTATAGAATCAACGACATACGGTAACGGAGAGGGCAACCCCCCGGAGGTGCAATTTAGACCACGATAGGCATTCTGGGGGAAAACGGCGAAAGTTGACCTAGAGGTTGGGCGCCGGGCCCGCGGGCTCTTCGACTGCCGAGGAGGCCAGAGGAGGGTA
>QHVW01000432.1 GCA_003223675.1 Acidobacteriota bacterium | reverse complement strand
GGAGCGGGCGCTGCGGCTCTTCCAGCGGCTGGGGGAGGCGGAGGCGAAGGCGCACGGCATGCCGGTCGAGCGGGTCCATTTCCATGAGGTGGGGGCGATCGACTCGATCGTCGATCTGGTGGGGGCCGCGGCGGCGGTCGAATTCCTCGCCCCGGAGCGGCTCACCTGCGGCCCCGTCAACCTGGGGAGCGGCCGGGTGCGGATGGCCCACGGCGAGGTGCCGATCCCGGCGCCCGCCACGGCCGAGCTGCTGCGCGGGGTCCCCGTCTTCGGCGGACCGGGGGGCGAGCTGACCACTCCCACCGGCGCCGTGATCCTGGCCGAGCTGGTGGACGAATACGTCGAGCTCCCCGCGATGGTGCTCGAAGGGGTGGGGTACGGCCTCGGGAAGAAGGACCTGCCGACCCACCCCAACGCCCTGCGGCTGCTGCGGGGGCGGTCCGCCGTTGTCCGGGATCAGACGCGCGCCGAGGTGATGGTCATCGAGGCGGAGATCGACGACCTGCCGGGGGAGGGGTTCGGCTTCCTGATGGAGCGGCTCCTCGCAGCCGGCGCGCTCGACGTCTACTTCACCCCCGTCCAGATGAAGAAGAGCCGGCCGGGCACCCTGGTGACCCTGCTCTGCCGCCGGCCGAAGCTGGAGGAGCTGGCGGGCATCCTGCTCACCGAGTCCGGCTCCCTGGGTTGCCGGTATCACGCGGCCTCCCGCTTCGAGGCGGAGCGCGAAATTCTGGAGGTCCCCACCGCGTTTGGAACGGTGAGAATCAAGCGGGCACGCCTGGATGGCCGTCCGCTGGCGATCGCGCCCGAGTTCGAGGACTGCCGGCGGCTGGCCCTGGCCAGCGGCGCCCCTTGGCGCGAGGTCTACCGCGCCGCCTTATTGGCCGCGGAATTGGCCGCGGGCGCTCTCAAATCCTGACGAGCCGCCTTTACTGAAGATCGATTGAAGATCGATGGACCGGGAGGGCCTTCCCGGAGGAGTCAGCATTGTCGAACGAGACACCGACGACCGCGCAGGGGACGCTCGAGCTGGGGATGGCCGGCAACGGGGCCTTCCGCTGGGCGGTCGCCGACATCACCGACGTCATGGTGGAGGTGCGCGACCGGTTCGACCTCTGGCCGGTGCCCGCCGCGGCGCTCGGCCGCTGCCTGGCCGGCGCGGCCCTCCTGCAGCGTCTGTCCACCAAGACCCCGAGCCGCCTGATGCTGGAGGTCCGCGGCAACGGGCCGATCCTCCGTGTTTTGGCGGAAGCTGACGACGAGGGGAACCTCCGTGGGTTGGTGGGGGACGCCCGGGTACAGGTCCCGGACTGGCCGGGCGGCAAGCTGGGCGTGGGCCGGGCGGTGGGAAGGGGGTACCTCCGCGTGCTCCGCGAGTACGAGAAGGGGAACAGCTACCACAGCCAGGTCGAGCTGGTGAGCGGCGAGATCGGCGAGGACGTGGCCCATTACCTCGCCCAGAGCGAGCAGGCGAAGTCCGCCGTATTGCTGGGGGTGCTGGGCAGGCCGAGCGGCGTCGCCGCCGCCGGCGGCATGGTCGTCGAGGTGCTCCCCGGCGCGCCGGAGGAGACGATCGCCCGCCTGGAGAGCAACATCGCGGGGATCCGCGGCGTGAGCCACCTGCTGGAAGAGGGCGGGGCCGAGCACGTGGTGGAGCAGGTCCTGGCCGGCTTCGACCGCGAGGTCAAGGAGGTCCGCCCCCTGCGCTACCGCTGCCGGTGCAGCCGGGAGCGCCTGCTCAACCACCTCGCCCTGCTGCCGGCGGAGGACCGCGACTACCTGAAGGCCGACGACGGCGCCATCGAGGCCGACTGCGCCTTCTGCGGCACGCGGTACCGGTACACCTCCGAAGAGCTGACATAATCCAGGGCGGCCACACAGGGCCGCCCCTACGCTACAATCCCCGACCCCATGAGCACCTTCTACCTCACCACCCCGATCTACTACGTGAACGCGCTGCCCCACATCGGGCACATCTTCACGACCACCGTCGGCGACACCCTGGCCCGCTACCTGCGGATGGCCGGGCGGGAGGTCTACTTCCTCACCGGGACCGACGAGCACGGCCAGAACATCGAGCGGGCGGCCCGCAACGAAGGGATCGCGCCGATCGCCCTGGCCGACCGGGTGGTGGCCAAATACCGCGAGCTGCGCGACCGGCTGGAGTTCTCGTACGACGACTTCATCCGCACCACCGAGGAGCGCCACAAGCGGGGAGTCGACGAGATCATCCGCCGCATCGAGGCCGCCGGGGACTTCTACACGGCTCCCCACGAGGGGTGGTACTGCCCCCCCTGCGAGACCTTCTACACCGAGAAGGAGCTGGGGCCGGAGAAGACCTGCCCGGTCCACGGCACACCGGTCGAGTGGAAGTCGGAGGAGAACGTCTTCTTCCGGCTGTCCAAGTACCAGCAGCCGCTCCTCGACCTCTACCGGGAGCATCCGGAATTCGTGCGGCCGGAGACCCGGCTGAACGAGGTCCGCGCCTTCGTCGAGGCCGGCCTGCGCGACCTCTCCGTGTCGCGCGCCAACCTGGAGTGGGCCATCCCCTTCCCCGGCCGCCCGGGCCAGACGGTCTACGTCTGGCTCGACGCCCTGGTCAACTACATCAGCGCCCTGGGGTTCGGCGCGGACGACGTCCGCCTGTACGACAAATTCTGGGCCCACAGCGACGTCCGGCTGCACCTCGTGGGCAAGGACATCCTCCGCCAGCACGCCGTCTATTGGCCGGCGTTCCTGATGTCGGCCGGCCTGCCGCTGCCGAGCGTGGTCTGGGCCCACGGCTGGTGGCAGCGCGACGGCCGCAAGGTCTCGAAGTCGGCGGGCAACATCGTGCGGCCGGACGAGCTGATCGACCGCTTCGGCCCCGACAGCGTCCGCTACTTCCTGCTGCGCGAGATGGTCTTCGGCCAGGACGCCAACTTCTCGGACGAGGGGTTCGTCGACCGCTACAACGGCGACCTCGCGAACGGCCTCGGCAACACCGTGAGCCGGCTGGTGACCCTCTCCCGCAACGCCTTCGACGGCAAGACGCCCCCCCACGCGTGCAGCGACAACGAGCTGGCGCCGGTGGCGAAGCAGGTGGCGGAAGAGTACCGGACCGCGATGGAGGACTTCGCCTTCAACCGGGCCCTGGAGAGCCTCTGGCGGCTGCTCGCCGAGACCAACCAGTACCTCGTCGCGCGCGCGCCCTGGAAGCTGATCCAGAGCGAGGGGCCCACTCCGGAGCTCGCCCGCATCCTGTGGAACGGCCTGGAGGCGGTGCGGATCGTCGCCACCGGCCTGCTCCCCGTGATGCCGCGGGTGGCGCCCCAGGTGCTGGCCGCCATCGGCGTGCCGGCGCCCCCCACCAGCTTCGACGCGCTGCGCTGGGGGGGCCTGCCCACGGACGTTCCGATCCCGGCGCCGGCGCCCCTCTTCCCCCGCATCGACAAGGCGGCCTACCTCGGTGAGGCCAAGGAGAAAGAGACGATGGAGACGACCACCGCCGCAGCCCC
>QHVW01000431.1 GCA_003223675.1 Acidobacteriota bacterium | reverse complement strand
GGCGGGGACCGTCCCCCTGCCGCGCCCCACGGTGGGCCCCCTTCAGGCGTACTTCGACCCCGCCGGCTTCTTCCAGGCCGGGGGCCTGCTCTATTTCGACCTCCACCGTCAATTCACGGGACGAGTGAGCTGGGACTGGGCGCTCTGGCGCACGGACGGCACGCCCGGCGGGACCCACTGGCTCGCCACCGCCCCCGCCAACACCGGGTCCTTCCTCGACCCCCTCTGGCGGCGGGACTGGAACGGCAGACTCCTCTTCGTCGCCGGCCAGGCCCTCGGGACCGGGCCCGGGAGCGGCGCCAGGTGCTCCTTCTGGACCAGCGACGGCACCGCCGCCGGCACGCGCGAGATCCTCCCCCTACCCTCCGGGACCAGTTGTCCGGCCGGTGTGGAGCCCTTCGGCTCCCGGTTCCTCTTCCTGGCCAAGGTCGGGGCCGTCCCCCAGCTCTTCCTCTCCGACGGCACTCCGGCCGGCACCCGTCAGCTCACCGCCATCCAGGAGCCCCGGGACCTGCTCGACACGGAGATGGTCCACGCCGGCGACACGGTGCTTTTCCGGCTCCCCAGCCCGGATGGTCAGGACACCGAGGTCTGGCGCACCAACGGCACGCCGGAGGGGACGTATCGCGTCCCCCTGAGCCTGCACGACCCCTCGAAGCTCTACGTCTTCCGGGGCGCCGTCTACTTCTCGGCCTACGACGTCCAGAGCCAGCCGCCGAACCTCTACCGCATGGGGCTCGACGGCAGCCAGCCCACCCTGCTGGCGGACGCCAGCCTCGGGCTCTTCCTCTCCTACTCGGGTCCCCCGGCGCCGTTCGTCCCCCTGGGAGACCGGCTGTTCTTCGCCGCCTCGGACCGCGAGCACGGCCGCGAGCTCTGGGTGACCGACGGCACCCCGGCGGGCACGCACCCGGTCCGCGACATCCAGCCCGGCATCGGCCCCTCCGACCCCCGGGAGCTGACCGCAGCCGGCGGGCTCCTCTACTTCACCGCCGACGACGGCGAGCACGGCCGGGAGCTCTGGGTGAGCGACGGCACCGAGGCGGGGACCCGGATCGTGGACGACCTCAACCCCGGTGGCTTCTCCTCCTCGCCGTCGAGCCTCGCCGCAGCCCCGGGCATCCTGTTCTTCGGCGCCGACGACGGCACCACCGGTGTCGAGCCCTGGGCGCTCTCGCTCGCGCCTCCTTGAGCTCCGCCGGACCGCGGAAACTCATAGGATCTGCCCATGCCGTTCACCATCGAGCAGATCCGCGAAGCCCTCTCCCGGCACCAGCCGGCCCTGGTCGCCCGCGAGCCGGACCACGCCGAGGCGGCGGTGGCGCTGGTGCTGGCGGGCACCGGGACCAACCTCTCGATCTGTGCCATCCGGCGGGCCGAGCATCCGCTCGATCCGTGGTCCGGGCACATGGCCCTGCCGGGCGGCCGCGCCTCCCCGGAGGACCCCGGCCCGCGCGCCGTGGCCGAGCGGGAGACCCTGGAGGAGGTCGGCCTGGCCCTCGACGAATCCCACTGGATCGGCCCGCTCTCGCACGTGCTGGTCCGTCTCGGCGTCGACCGCCGGATGGTGCTCTCCGCCTTCGTCTACTACCTGGGCGAGGAGCTCGCCCCCTTCGCCACCAGCGACGAGGTGGCCGAGGCCTACTGGATCCCCCTCTCCCATCTCTGGGACCCGCGCAACGCCGGCCGCTTCGAATGGATGCGCGAGGGGGCGAAGCTCCTCTATCCCGCCATCCGCTTCCGCGACGCCGCCATCTGGGGGCTGACCTTCCGCGTCCTCACTCTCTTCTCGGACGTCCTCGACGCCCCCCTGCCCCACCTGGAAGAGGTCCCCTCTTGAGCGACGGCCGGCTGGACGTGGTGGTGGTCGGCGGTGGGATCTCGGGGCTCACGGCGGCGTTCCACCTCTCGCGCGGCGGTCTGCGGACGGCCGTCCTGGAGGCGGCGGCGCGCGTGGGCGGGGCGATCGAGACCTACTCGGACGGGACCTGGCGCTTCGAGATGGGGCCGAACACCGTCCTCGAAAACAACGAGAGCGTCGGCCGGCTGATCCGCGAGGCCGGGCTGGACGGCGAGAAGATCGTGGCCGCCCCCGCGGCCAGGAAGCGCTATCTCTACAAGGGAGGGACGCTGGTGCCGCTCCCGGGTGGACCGGGCGGATTCCTCGCCACGCCCCTCTTCCCCCTCGGCTCCAAGCTGGGCCTGCTGCGCGAGCCCTGGATCCGTCGCCCACCGGAAGGGACGGAGGAGAGCATCGCGCAATTCGTCCGCCGGCGGCTGAGCACCGCGTTCCTCGACTACGCGGTCGGCCCCTTCGTCTCCGGGGTCTACGCGGGCGATCCCGAGCGGCTCTCGGTGCGCTGGGCGGTGCCGAAGATCTGGAGCCTGGAGCACGAGCACGGCAGCCTGATCCGCGGCGCCCTGGCCCGCCGCAAGGGGCCGGCCCCCGGCGGCGCCATGATCTCCTTCCGGGGAGGTCTCGAAGAGCTCCCCCGCCGCCTCGCCAGGGAGATCGGGGACGTCCGCACCGGCGTGGCCGCGCAACGGATCGTCCGCGCGGACGGCGGCTTCCGGATCGAGACCTCGGCCGGGCCGGTCGAGGCGGCGCGGGTGGTGCTCGCCGTGCCCGCCGACGCCGCCGCCCGCCTGCTCGAAGAGGCTGCTGCGGGCGCCAGCCGCCTCTTCGCCGAGATCCCCTACGCCGCGGTCGCCGTGGTCTCGCTCGGCTGGCGCCGCGAGGACGTCGGGCATCCGCTGGACGGCTTCGGATTCCTGGCGCCGCGCAAGGAGGGGCTCCGCGTCCTCGGCTGCCTCTTCCCCTCCGAGATCTTCCCGGGCCGCGCCCCCGCCGGTCACGTGGCGCTCGCCGCCTTCGGAGGGGGCCGCACAGACCCCGAATTCGCCTCCTGGGACGACGACCGCATCCTCTCGACGGTGCTGAGCGAGCTTCGCGGCCCGTTGAGCCTGCGCGGCGAGCCCGCCTTCCGTCTCGTCCGCCGCTGGCCGCGGGCGATCCCGCAATACGAGGTCGGCCACGGCCGCTTCGTGGAACGGGCGAAAGAGATCGAGGAAGCCCTCCCCGGATTGCGGATCGCCGGCAACTTCGTCGGCGGCGTCTCCGTGCCGGACTGCATCAAAAGCGGGACGGCGGTGGTGGAGGGGATGCTGCGGGGTTGAGCCGGCGCGAATTTCGGTTCCGAGAAAGAAGAACCTCATCCTCCCTTGACACTTACTCTCGTAACTCTTAGCGTTCCCTCGTCCTGAAGCGGGAAAGCCTGGACAGAAAAGAAACGACCCCCGTTTCCGGGGGCCGTTGGCCCGGTGGTACTAGCACCGGGGCTGTTCATCCTTATGGTAGGCCTTCGGCGAGGTTTCGTCAAGGGGTAAAAGGGGATCTCTCATGGAGAGGGTCTTGGGGTTTGTGGACGGCTTCAATCTCTATTTCGGCATTCGCGCGGCCGGGCACAAGCCGCTGCTGTGGCTGGACATATCCAAGCTGGTCGCCAATCTCTCCAAGCCCCATCAGACCTGCCTGGGGGTGAGGTACTTCACCGCTCGCATCAACGGCCCTGGACCGAAGCACGAGCGGCAGCAGACCCTTCTTGAGGCGTACGAGACTTTGGGGGACTGCAAGGTCCACTTCGGTATGTACCAGTCGAATCCTCATATCTGCGCCTCCTGCGGAGCCCAGTGGATGCAGGCCAGCGAGAAGATGACCGACGTCAACATCGCCGTAGAAATGCTGTCCGCCGCGGCCCTGGATGAGTTCGACACCGCCCTGCTCATCTCCGCGGACAGTGACCTGGCTCCGGCAGTTCAAAAGACCATCCAGCTCTTCAAGAAACGCGTCGTAGTT
>QHVW01000430.1 GCA_003223675.1 Acidobacteriota bacterium | reverse complement strand
GTAGCCGCGGTACTGGTCACCGAATTTGGCCTCCAGATAACGCTCCTCGCGAGCGATCACGAATCGCTGGATCATGAAGAGGGCGATCGGCAGGAACAGGATCGGCCAAAGCGAATCCACCCAGAGCGTCACGCCCAGGTAGAGCGCGGCGAGCCCCACGTACATCGGATTGCGGGTGAACCGGTAGGGGCCGGTCTCGACGATGGCCGACGACGGCTTGATCGGGACCGGGCTGGTGCGCGCCCGGCGAAATGAGATCATCGCGGAGGCGAGGAGGGCGAGGCTGAGCACGACGAGGAGCACGCCGAGCGGAACGGCGGCCCCGCGCGGCATCAGGGCGATGGGACGGGCCCGGTGGAGCAGCAGGCCCACGGCGAGCGGGACGGCGTAGAGGAGGGGCGGCGGAACGGCGACTCCGGAGTGGTCGGTCGGCATCGTTTCGGCTCTCCCGAAATCCTAGGAGTGGAGGTCCGGGCTTCGACCGTGCTCCACCCACCCCAGAGTCTGGCACATTACCGCCGGATCCGGAGCCTTCGCCTCAGATCCCTGGCCATTCGCCTCGCGGCGGCCATGGGCGCGGATTCGGCGCGCTCCATCCACGCCGAAGATGGACCTCCCCCGATCCGGCGCCAATGTCCTGTCCCGCGGCGGTAATCATTACCGCCGGAAGGCGAATGTCCCGGATTCCGGGGCGCGCGGCGCACGAAACGGCTTGAATGTACAGGACTTCGGGGCGGGACGGGCAGGCGCCGGTCGCAATGTACAGAGAACATTCGTGGACGTTTCGGGAGACAAACCAACGTTTCGGGAGGCCTGCTGCTGCGGCGTGCTCCCAGGTGTGCCTTCCAGGAGCCTGGGCGGCAAGAACCTGAAGCAAGGACCTGAAGGACCAAAGGACAGCAGGGACGCCAAGGACGAAAGTCTTTGTCCTTGATGTCCTTGCAGTCCTTTTGGTCCTTTGGGTCCTTGCTTTGGGTCTTCTAACGCAGAGCTGCCAGGATGTCAGGCTTGGAGAGAATCAACCGGTTGGACCCTTGCGACAGCGCCTTCGAAGAGGGTTTGTGTCAGGGCCTCGCCGGGTATCCGTGCGGTGAATTTGTCGCCCGTGATCGAGACAACCAGTGCGGGAAGCAGGGTGCGGCCTTCCAGGATTGGCTCCCGGAGATGGAAGTCGGGTACGAAGCCGAACCAGGGGCTCCCCCCGTTGACACAGACCTTCACAAAGCGTTCATTGGAGAAAGGCCCTGGCTTTACATCGCAGGGTATCCAGATCCGGGTTCCGATCTTCAGCGCCATAGAGATCTCCCTTGTTCTCCCTTATGGCAAATTGTACCCGTTATTCGGGTGGATGTCTAGTGCTCGTCGCCTCACAGCGGCGGCCGGCTCACCGGGCTCGGCGGGAGGGCGATCGTCGAGTCGCCGTCCAGGCGGCTGGCGGCCATGCCGCTCACGGGCTGCGGCACGCCCGGACGGTAGGGGCCGCCCGGCCGCTGCTCGGCTTCCAGGCGCGCCTGCCGGACCTCCTCCGCCTTCCGCTGGCCCTGCTCGACCCAGCGGCGCATGTGCTCGCCGGCGAGATCCCGGCAGCCGAGGCCGAAGGCGAGGCCCGCCGCCAGCGCCGCGGCGCCCAGCAGCAGCGTGAAGGCGGTGCGGACGATGTCCGGCGCCACCTGGAGCTGGTCGAGCGCCATGAAGAGGGCCAGCGCCACGATCACCCGCGGAATGTAGGAGATCAGGGTGTAGAACATCGCCGAGACGGCGGTCAGCCCCAGGGCGTTGCTCGCCATCAGGATCGCGACCAGCGCGACGGTCCAGAAGACGAGCCGGGCCACGAGGCTCGAGGGGTCCAGCTTGGTGCCGGCGCGCGCCAGGGTGCGGTTGACGCCGCCGCGGTCGAGGGCCTCGTCGAAGTGCAGCCGCTCCAGCAGGGCATCGGTGCCCTTCTCGAGGAGCTTGGCGATGACGAGGCCGATCAACAGGATCAGAATGGCGCCGAACAGGCTCGGCAGGAAAGCGACGATGCCGGCCCACATCACTTGGGAGCGCTCCGCGAAGTCCATCCCGTGCTCCTTTCCGGAAGTCGTTGAAATTTGGGCGGTTGGAGCAACCGCAAGGCTCTGGGAGCGGTTAGAGCAAGAAATCTGCCAGTGGCTGGATCAATTCATCCGCGCGGCCGGGGCACGTAGGAATCCGGCCCGATCCGCCGGGTCTCGATGAGGTCCGGGTCGTGCGGCTCGCCGAGCTTGAAGATCCGCGCCGCCAGCCAGGCCAGGGTCAGGGTGGGGATGGGCCCGGAGATCGGGATCAGCGCCTCGATGGTGGCGACGTTGCGCAGGGCCTGGAGGTTGTAGCGGCTGAGGATCATCCAGATGATCGGCGCCGAGAGGACGTCGAGCGCCAGGTCGAGGAGGTCGAGCCCCACCACCAGCGAGAGGGGGACCGCGCGCACGGTGGTGAAGAAGTCGGAGTGCGGCGGCACGCGGTGGCGGACGCGGCGGAGGGTGCGGAAGGCCAGGGCCAGCACGAGCCCGGCGAGGATCAGGGCGACGACGGCGACGGCCGCCAGCAGCTTCAGCAGGGCTCCCCAGTCCACGTTCAGATCGCTCATGTGTGCCTCCCTTGCAAGATCCATGATAACCCCCGGCCCCGATCCTGCATGAGGGTCCTCCCGCGAGGAGCGGACGAGGATGCCGGAGAAGGAGCAGGACCCGAAGCACCCCCAGAGCCCGAGCCGCGCTGGCGCGGTCTGCGCCGCGTTGGCGCTCCTCCTGGCCTGCGCGCCCGCGGCGCCGCTCAAAAAGCCGGCGCCGGCGGTGGCCCAGGCCGCGAGCCCGGATCAGCCCTGGAAGAAGCTCTCCGAGCGCGAGGCCGGCTACCTGCAGCGGCAGCTCGAGCAGATCCGGCGCTGGGAGGGGCGGGAGGAGGCGGCGCGCTACGTGGCCAAGGCGCTCGACTTCTGCACCCAGTGGCACACCAATCAGTGCGCGCGCGCTCAGCTCCCTCTGGAGCGGGTGGCGTTGCAATACCCCCAGGAGCTGCCGCCCGGTCTCCTCGCCCGCCTGCGCAAGGCGGTGTCGGATTCCGCGCCCCCGCCCGGTGAGGAGCAAGTCCGCGACCCCTGGTCGTTCGCCGACACCGAGAACCAGCGGATGATCACCATGGCCCGCAGCCTGGTGGGGCAGGTCGTGGCGGGGACCCCGGATTCGCCCGTTGCCAGGGGTTGGGGGGCCTACGCCGAGGCGTTCCTCCAGGCGCACGACCGCGACGGCTGGTACGAGGCGGAGAGCCCGGGGTATCTGGCGCTCTCGCTCACCGGCCTGTTGCAACTCGCCGATTTCGCGCCGCGGCCCGCGGTGCGCGACCTCGCGCGGCGGCAGCTCGACGTGCTCTTCACCACTTGGGCGCAGGAGCAGGTGGGCGGCTATCCGGCGGGGCCCAAGGTCCGCACCTCGGGCGTCTGGGCGCTCAGCCGGCAGAGCAGCCCATGGCAGTCCTGGGCCTGGCTGATCGCCGGCATCGGCGATCCCACCGAGATCAACTTCGCGGACCGCGCGGAGCTGCCGGTCAGCCGTTATCAGATCCCCGCGGGGGCCGTCCGCCTGCTGGCCGGGCGGCGCCAGCAGCCTCCGTACGAGATCCGGGCCCAGCGGAAGATCCTCCACTCCAAGCGCCGCCCCTACAACGCCTCGCTCTACGCGTACGCGACGCCCGACTACATCCTCGGGGTGTCGCAGTCGGTGGACGATCTGGCGCTGCGGGTCTCGGGCGGCCAGGAGATCGTGGCGACGCTCTACGCCGAGAGCACAGCGTTCGCGCCGCTCTATCTCTGGAGCCGCAGCCGGACCCCGGAGAGCAACGACGCCAGCCAGATCAACACGCTCGATCAGGCGGCCGCGAGCCGCAACGTCGTGCTGGCCCGGCTGGACACCCCGGGCGCCGGCATCGGTCACGCGTTCCTCTCCTCCCCCTGGTCCACCCCTGAGGTGGTGGGAGACGCCGTGGTGGCGCGCTGCGGCGACGCCTACGTGGCTCTGGTCACCGCGGGAGGGTGGGAGCTGGCGCCGGCGATCGAGAAGTTTCCTGATTATTACGGCACGGACCCCAAGCGGCGCCGCGATCTCGCCGGCTCGTGGGTGGCGGTGCCGCGCCGCCAGCCGGCCAGCGTGGCTCTGATCGCGGGCCGCCGGGCGGAGGACGGCGACTTCGCGGCCTGGAAGAAGCGGGCCGCCGCGGCGCGCCTCACGGTGGGCGAGGACGGCGCCATCCACCTCACGGATGGCGACGGCAAGCGCTCCGATTTCGTGCCCGGCCGCCGGGCCACCATCGCCGGCCGGCCCGTCGAGGCCGCGGCCTATCCGCGGATGGACGCGCCCTTCCTCAGCAGTCCCTCGCCCGGGAAATGGTCATTCTCGTTCGAAAAGGTTTCTAAATCCGCGCGATGACGAACACCTCAGGAGGTTGCAGCGATGAACGTCAAGGCCGGTTTCAATCTGATCAAGGAGAGCTTCCAGGAATGGCAGAAGGACGGCGCGCTCGATCTCGGGGCGGCGCTCGCCTACTACACGATCTTCTCGCTCGCGCCGCTGCTGCTGGTGGCGCTCGCGGTGGCGGGGCTGCTGTGGGACCGCGGGCAGATCCAGGGCCAGCTCATCGCCCAGGTGCAGGATCTGATGGGTCCGCAGGGTGCGCAGGCGGTGCAGACGATGCTCGCCAACGCCGGCCGCCACGGCTCGGGCGTGGTCCCCACGGTCCTTGCGGTGGTGACGATCCTGTTCGGCGCCACCGGCGTCTTCGTGCAGCTCCAGAGCGCCCTCAACAAGGTCTGGAACGTCGAGGCGAGGCCGGGGTTGGGAATCTGGAGCTTCGTCAAGACCCGGCTCATCTCCTTCGGCATGGTGCTGGGGATCGGCTTCCTTCTCCTCGTCTCCCTGGTCATCTCGACGGCCGTGTCGGCGCTCGGCAAGTGGGCGACCGGGCTGCTGCCGGGCTCGGAGACGTTGATGCAGGTGGTGACCTTCGTGGTCTCCTTCGCCTTCATCATCCTGCTCTTCGCGTTGATGTTCAAATTCCTGCCGGACGTCGAGATCGCCTGGCGCGACGTGTGGATCGGCGCCGTAGTCACGGCGCTGCTGTTCACGCTGGGTAAATTCCTGATCGGTCTCTATCTCGGCAAGAGCAGCGTCGCCTCGACCTACGGCGCGGCGGGATCGCTGGTGATCGTGCTGCTCTGGATCTATTACTCCTCACAGATCCTCTTCCTGGGCGCCGAATTCACGCAGGTCTACGCGACCCATTATGGATCGCAGATCAGGCCCAGCAAGCACGCGGTGCCGGTGGTCGAGAAGAAAGAGATCGCGAGCCCGCGCGAGTGGCCGCCCGCCAAAGGAAAGGGGGCGCCGGAGCGCCCCCAGGATGACGGCCGCCGGAAGGCCGGCGGTACGTAGGCCTTTTAGAACCGGATCCGCACGCCGAGCTGTGCCAGGCGCTGCTCGCCCTGCAGGGGATCGCCCGCGAAGACGGTGGGCTTGGTCCCGATCGGATTGCCGTTGTCGTCGAAGACGACCGTGTAGCCGGCCGGGTTCTTCTCGTTGAAGAGGTTGAACACCTCGGCGATCAGCTCGAGGCCGACCGGCCCGATGTTGAAGAGCTTCGACAGCCGCAGGTCGAGCTGTGAGAAGTCGTGCCCCCGCCGGGAGTTGACGGAGTCGCCCGGCAGCAGGTCGAATTTGAAGCCGTCCTTGTTTGGATCGGCGGCGGTGAAGTAGGTGAACGGCGTCGCCGAGTGGTAGCGGAAGACGCCGTTGATGTTGATTCCCCACGGGCCCTGGTAGACGGCGCTCAGGGTGACGCGGTGGCGGGCGTCGGTGTTCAGGGGGCCGGTGCAGGCCCCGCACAGCGGATTGAGCGGGTTGGCGGAGACGTCGCGGGCGGCGCGCCAGGCCGGCTCATAGTTGACGTCGGTGAGGCGGAACTCGTCGGCTCCCGCCAGCACGTTGCCCTTCGCCTTGGAGTAGGTGTAGAAGCCGAGCATCTCCAGCTTGGAGCTCACCCGGGCCCGGAAGCTGATGTTGGCGCCGTCGTAGTCGGCCTTGCCGTTGCCGTACCAGAGCCGGAAATTGCCGTACTGCGGGAAGCGGCGGTGGGCAGGCGTTGTCGGGGTCGCCGTGGACGGATCGATGGGGTTGGCCCGGAAGCGGAACGGGATGTCGCGGTATTGGATGTCGACCGCCTCGAAGTTGAGCCCCAGCCAATCGTTGACCTGCCAGGAGTAGCCGAGCGAGGCCTGCTGGGAGTACGGGGTCGCGAGCGTCGGCGAGGCCACTTCGTTCGGCGCCGTCACGTCGAGGCCGGGGAGCTGGTTGGGCGGCAGCGGTTGGCCGGGGCGGAAGAGCGAGCCGTCCGGGTTGTGGATGCCTTGGCTATCGCGGTAGTTGTAGACCACACCGTAGTTGGACTGCACCGCCGAAGCCGGGAAGAGGATGGTGGCGTTGGTGTAGGGGAAATCGAAATACCGGCCCCAGCCGCCGCGCAGCAACTTCCTGCCGTCCCCGGCCGTGTCCCAGGTGAAGCCGAGGCGGGGCCCCCAGTTGTTCTTGTCGTTCTTGAGGACGCCCCCCTTGCCCCCCTGGAAATCGCGCAGGTAGGACTCGTTGTACTTGGTCTGGCCGGCCAGCGTCTGCCAGATCGGGTTCGACCGTTGATCGAGGTCGAAGCCGGTCCAGTAGTCGTAGCGCAGGCCGACGTTGACGGTCAGCCGGTCGCTCACCAGGAGGTCGTCCTGGAAATAGCCGCTGTACTGGTCGACCGGGGTGTCCTCGCCGGCGAACCCGCCGAAATAGGTGATGTCGGTGATCGCCGAATTCGGATCGTTCCCCTTGTAGGAGAACTGTCCGCTGAGGCCGGTCGTGAAGTCGCCGCCGAGGGTCGGCTCGTGGATGTAGTTGAGGCCGGCCTTGAAGTTGTTGGCGCGGCCGCCGATCGTGCGCGTGAAGGTGAAGTCGTCATTGTACTGGTACTTCGTCTGGTTGGTGCTCTGCGGGGTGTTGACGTTCTGCCCGCTGTGCGCGCCCGACGGGAAATACAGGTAGGGCGCGGTGGAATCGGCCGTGATCGTGTTGTTGAACTTGGTGTACTGGAACAGCGCCTCGTTCAAGGTGTCGGCGCCGATCTGCAGGCTGTGGCCGGCGAGGATCGAGCTGTACTTGTTGGTGACCGTGCCCAGCGAATTCGGCGCCGCGAGCGGGCTGGCGCCGTATTTGTCCGAGTTCTTCTGGTAGCCGTAGCGGACCTGGAGGAACTGCTTCGGCGACAGGTTGTCGGTGATCTTGGCGGTCAGCAGCTCGTCCTTGAAGGGGATCTGGACCGACTGGCCTTGCAGGTTGGGGAAGGTTGGCGGCTGAGGATTGTTTGGGCCGGGGCCGTCTGGATCGGTGTCGATGATGTATGCGGTCTTGCGGTCGGTCTTCTCGTAGGTGGCGAAGTAGTGGACCTTGTCCTTGACGATCGGGCCGCCGAGCGAGGCGCCGTACTGCTTGCGATCGTAAGAGCTTTTGCCCGAGCCGGCGCGCTTCTCGGACTCGGACTCCGAGTTCAGGCTGTCCTTGCGGAAGAACCCCCAGGCGCCGCCGGCGATCTGGTTGGTGCCCGTCTTGGTCACCACGGTCAGCACGCCGCCGGTCGAGCGTCCGTACTCGGCCTTGTACTGCTGCGTCTGGATGTTGAACTCCTGGACGCTCTCCAGGTTGAAGTTCTGCAGCGCGCCGCCGATGGTGTCGTCCATGTTGTCGCCGCCGTCCACCACATAGTTGACGTTGCGGCCGATACCGCCGTTGAGCGCCACCGTGAGCTGCCCCGGCTTGGTCGGATCGGAGTTGTAGGCGAGGTTGGTGCCGGGCGCGAGGATCGCCAGATTGGCGAACTGCCGGCCGTTGAGCGGCAGGTTCTCGAGCTGCTTCTGATCGATCACGGCGCCGACGGCGGGCGTGGTCTGCACCAGCGGCGCCTCGGCGACGACGTTGATCGTCTCCGCGACCGTCGCCTGGCTGAGGTCGAAATTGAGCTCACGCTGGCTGGCGACGTTGATCTTCACGTTCTCCACGGTCACCGTGGCGTAGCCGTTGAGCTCGGCCGTGATGGTGTACGTGCCGACCGGCAGCGAGGGGAGCCGGTAGCTGCCGTCGCTCTCGCTGACGGTGCTGCGGGTGAGGCCGGTCTCCTTCTGCGTCGCGGTCACGGTGACGCCCGGCAGGGGTCCACCGTTCTTTTCCAGCACCCGCCCGATGAGGTTGCCGCCGGCGGCCTGCGCCTGCGCGGCCGGCAGCAGGGAGAGGCCCCAGGCCAGCGCGAGCAGGAGGGCGACCGAGAGGCGGATCGCCGATGTCGTCCTACGGTTCATGATTCGTCTCCTTTGCATCGTATAGCAACAAAATCGAATTCACCTGTCGAACAAAACCGGATAACGAAACCTGGAGCCGCTCGGTTGGGGAGCGGACGATCACCTCCTCTCGGCCGGCGCGCCTCCCGCGAGCCGGCTTTCCAGCCGGGCGAGGAGCTGCTGCGCTGCTCGGCGCTGCTCGGCGAGCTTCGGATCCTCCGCCGTACGGCTGAGGAAATCCCGGTACGCGCTCAGGGCGTCGCCGGCGTCGCCCGCGAGATCGTGCGCGATGGCCTGGTTGAGCCGGACCTCATGGTAACCCGGAGCGAGGGCCAGGGCACGCTCGAAAAAAGGAAGTGCCGCTCGCGGCCGATCGCGCTCCACCTCCAGCGCGCCCAGGCCGTTGAGCGGCTCGGCGTAGCGCGGCGCCACCGCCACGGACCGCCGGTAGGCGCCCTCCGCCTCATCGAGCTTCCCCTCGGCCCGCAGGACGTTGCCGAGGTTGTTGAGCGCGACGGCGTTGCGCGGATCGAGATCTACGGCGGTGGTGAGCTCGCGCCGGGCCTCCTCGGTCCGCCCCGCGGCCAGCTCGATGATCCCCAGCGTATTGTGGGCTTCCGGCCGCCGGGCGTCGAGCTTCAGGGCCTGCTCGATCGCCTGCCGCGCCTCATCCCTCCGGCCCGCCTCCTGGAGCGCCGAGGCCAGGTTGTACCAGGCCTCCGGGTCCCGCGGCGCCGCCGCCACCGCCTGCCGGTAGAGCGGCAGCGCCTTCTCGGTCTCCCCCCGCTCGCGCCACGCCGCCGCCAGCTTTCCCCGGAAGACGGGATTGGCCGGATCGGCCGTCACCAGCGCCGCCAGCTCGGCGATCGCGGCCGCGGCGCCGCCGCCGGTGAGCTTGGCGTTGGCTGCCTCGAAGCGCTGGAAGAGGTCGACCATGGTCTTGGGATCGGGGGAGCTCCCCGGTGGGGCGCCGCCGCGGGTCGGGGCCGGGGCCCGCCTCGATGGCGGCCAGCCGCTGGGCGAAACCGCGCGCCGGGCTCCCCGCGTCGCCGCCGGGTCTGCCCAACAGATTGGCCCCCTCGCGCGGGTCCTGGCGCAGATCGTAGAGCTCAGGTGCCGGCGCCGAGATGTATTTGAGACTGCGCCGCCGCAGGGCGGAGAGCGGGCTCCAGCCGAACGTCGCGGGGTAGCGGGTCTCGGCGTAGACCTCCCGCGGCGCCGGCTCGCCGCCCGCGAGCAGCGCCGGCGAGAGGTCGCGGCCGTCGAGAGCGCCGGGGAAGGGGTGGCCCAGCAGGCCGGCGAGCGTCGGCGCGAGGTCGACCAGGCTTATGGGGGTCTCCACCACCCGCGGCTTCAGGGCCCAGGGGGCGCGCAGCAGCAGCGGCACGTGCAGGGTCGGCTCGTAGAGGAGCAGGCCGTGGGTCAGCTCGCCGTGCTCCCCCAATCCCTCGCCGTGATCCGCCGCCACCGCCACCACCGTCCTGCCGTCGAGCCCCTGGCGTTGCAGCGCCTCCAGGATGCGGCCCACCTGCTCGTCGACCCCGGAGATCTCGCCGTCGTACGGCCGGCCGGGGTGGCGCGCTGCCCAGCTCGGCGTCGGGGTGTAGGGGGCGTGGGCGTCGTAGAGGTGGACCCAGAGGAAGAAGGGGCGGCCGTCGTCCTTCCCCAGCCAGGCCAGCGCGCGGTCCACCACCTCGCTGCCCGGCCGCTCCGCCTCCAGGGCGAAATCGGCGTTGGGCTCGCGCTCGATCTCGTCGTCGTAGACCGCGAACCCCTGATTGAGGCCCCCGCCCCGGCCAGCAGGGTGGCCAGCGTCGCCGTGCCCGGGCGGAGCGCTCCGGCCCCGTTGTTGCGCAGACCGTGGTGCGGGGGCAACAAACCCGTGAGCAGGCTCGTATGAGAGGGGAGCGTGAGCGGCACCGCCGACGAGACGTTGGCGAACTGCGCCCCCTCGCCGGCCAGACGGTCGAGCCAGGGGGTCACCGCCTGGCGGTCGCCGTAGCAGCCCAGGTGATCGGCGCGGACGGTGTCCAGGGTGATCAGCACCAGGCTCGGATGCCGGGGCGCGCGCTCGCGCGAGCAGCCGCAGGTGGCGAGGAGGAGCGCCAGGAGCGCGCTCCAGGCGAGGATTGCGGATCTATTCCTAAGCACTCAAAAGAATACCTCGATGGGAGCTTCTGGCGAAGGATAGCGGAAACCCGCGAAGCGGGAAAGGGATGCGGTAGGATTACGGACTGACCTCACAACGAGGAGATATGGGATGGCCAACGGTTACGAAGAAGCCCGGGGACAGCGCAACTGGCTGGAGAGGCTGGGCGACAAGATCCCCGGTTACCGGGGGTTCCAGGACCGCGAGCTGCGGCGCGACGTGGACCGGACCCTCCGCGAGCACCTGGCGTCGGAGCTCGGGCGCCTCAAGACGGCCCTGCGGGACCATTCCCGCGCCTGGGTCGACGCCGGCAAGCTCGCGGCCCTCAACGGTTTCGACCGCCTCGACCGGCAGATCGACGGCCTGTCGCAGGCGATCCGGTTCAGCGATTACGGCGCCAGCGGTCTGTTCGATCCGGTCAAGATCGGCGACGCGGAGCTCCAGCGGCTCTACGAATTCGACCTTTCGGTGGTGAACGACCTGGCGCAGATCGAGAGCGGCATCGCCGCCCTGTCGGCGCCCGGCGGGGACGATCCCGCGCCGGCCCTCGACCGGCTGCTCCAGGAGGTGCGGGCGCTCGCCGGCAAGTGGCGCCAGCGCGAGCAGGTGATCAGCAACGTCGTCCAGGGCGCCCAGGCCACCGGCGCATGAAGAGACGCCTGATGGGATAGGAGACAGCAATCATGGACGTGATCCAGTACCAGGACCCGACGGGGCAGACCATGGTGTCGCGCTGGCCGGCCAACGGCACGGCGCCGGTCCGTTTCGGCAGCCAGCTCATCGTCGAGGAGAGCCAGCAGGCGGTCTTCTTCCGCGACGGCAAGGCGCTCGACACCTTCGGCCCCGGGCGCCACACGCTGCAGACCCAGAACGTCCCCGTCCTCGCCAGCGTGCTCAGCATTCCGTTCGGCGGCCAGTCGCCGTTCCAGGCGGCGGTCTTCTTCGTCTCCACCAAGACCTTCATGGACCTCAAGTGGGGGACGAAGGAGCCGGTGATCTTCCGCGACCACGACCTCGCCATGGTGCGGCTGCGCGCCTTCGGCAAGTTCGCGGTGCGGATCGCCAACGCCCAGGTGTTCGTCAACACGGTGGTGGGCAGCCGCGGCCTCTACTCGTCGCAGGGGGTGGAGGACTACTTCCGCGACGCCATCGTGGCCCGCCTTACCGATGTGCTCGGGGAGAACCTGACCTCCATTTTCGATCTTCCGAAGCTCTACGACGAGCTGGCGATGGCCCTCAAGTCGCGGGTGGCGGACGACTTCGGCAAGTACGGCATCGAGCTGGTCGACCTCTTCCTGGGGGCGATCACGCCGCCCGAAGAGGTCCAGAAGATGATCGACGAGCGCAGCGGCATGGGCGCGCTCGGCGACATGAACGCCTACATGAAGTTCAAGACCGCCCGGGCCATCGGCGACGCCGCCCAGCAGCCCGGCGGCGGTGCCGGCGGGGCCATCGGCGCGGGCCTCGGGCTCGGCATGGGAGCCGGCGTCGGCGCCATGCTCCCCGGCATGATGCGCGAGGCCATGCAGGGCACCCCCCCGCCCGCGGCCCCGGCCGCTCCGGCTCCCGCCGCCGCGGCCCCCGCGCCGGCCCCGGCTGAGAACCCGGTCGCCGGCAAGCTCCGCCAGCTCAAGGGGCTGCTCGACGAGGGGCTGATCTCCCAGGAGGAATTCAACGCCAAGCGGCAGAAGCTGCTGGACGACATGTAAACCCGCCCGAGCCCTCACCGGGAGGGTTTTTCATCCGACGGATCGGACGGATCCGACCGATCCGTCGGATCTAGCCGGTAAGGGGAGGGCGGTGGAGCCGGCTCGGTTACAATAGGCACCTCTTCAGCGCGGAGGTGCCTGTTTGAATCTGCGGGAGCCGGGGTCCATCCTCGACGGCAAGTACGAGATCGTCCAGCGCCTGGGCAGCGGCGGCATGGGGGAGGTCTACCTGGTGCGCCACGTCCACCTCCAGGAGCTGCGGGTGGTCAAGATCCTGCGCCAGGACCTCGCGGCCGACCCTTCGGCCCAGAAGCGGTTCATGCGCGAGGCGCGGCTCGCCACCCAAATCAAGCACCCCAACGTCGCCATCCTCTACGATTTCTCCACCCTCCAGGACGGCAGCTTCTACATGGTCTGGGAGCACATCCAGGGGCAGGACGTGGGGGACCGCATCCGCCGCCAGGGGCCGTTCCCCGTGGCCACCGCCGTCCGCCTCGGCATCCAGGCGCTGCACGGCCTCGAAGCCGTCCACGCGGCCGGCGTGGTCCACCGCGACCTCTCGCCCGACAACCTCATGATCACCGAGGACAAGGCCGGGAACCTGCGGCTGAAGATCATCGACCTCGGCCTCGCGCGCACCCTGGAGGCGGACGCCAACTTCGAGATCACCCAGGTCGGCATGTTCATGGGCAAGCTCCAGTACTGCTCACCCGAGCAGGCGAGCCCCGGCGGCACCACCCTCGACAACCGCAGCGACCTCTACTCCTTCGGCCTCGTGCTCTACGAGATGATCTCCGGCCTGCCACCGTTCGAGTCGGAGAACCAGCACGGCTTCATCTTCAAGCGGCTGTCCGAGGACCCGCTGCCGCTGCGCGGCCGCAACCCGAAGGTCGACGTGCCGATCGAGCTCGACCGCGTCGTCCGCCGCGCCCTGGAGCGCGACCGGGAGCAGCGCTTCGCGGACGCCCGCGCCTTCATCGCCGCCCTGGAGCAGGTCGAGCACTCGCTCGCCGGAGTGCAGACCAAGGAGATCCCCAAGGAGGTCCTCGCCGAGGCCCAGGGCCTCGCCCCGCCCCCCCCGACGCTGGCTCCGCCGCCGCCCCGCCAGCGCAGCTCCAGCGAGCTCTCCAAGGCCGAGCGTATCGATCTCCTGGCGCAGATCGAGCGGGCGTCCCGGCGGGTCCAGGAGAGCTCGGGGGAGCTCTTGCGCGCCGAGGCCGCCGTCAACGCGGGCCGCCTGCACGAGGCGGAGGAGCTGATCACGCGGATCGAGATCGCGGCCCCCCGGACGCAGGGCCTGGAGCGTCTGAAGGACCGCCTCGCCGAGGCCCGCGAGCGGGAGGCGCGGATCCTCCGCGCCGGCGAGACCGAGCAGGTGCTGACCAACTATCTCCAGCGCAAGCAGCTCCCGCTCGCCCGGCTGGCCCTGGAGACGCTCCTGGAGATCCAGCCCGATCATCCCAGGCGCGCCGACTACGAAGGGTGGATCCAGCTCCTCGCCGACGAGGCCGAGAAGGCGAAGCGGGCCGAGGCGGCGTTCGCCGCCGGCCGCGAGGCGCTGGCG
>QHVW01000189.1 GCA_003223675.1 Acidobacteriota bacterium | reverse complement strand
TTGGACATCACCCGGCAGGACATCAGCAGGAGCTTGACCGTCCAGATCTCCTGCCCCATCTCGACGTTTTTTCCCATCTCGATCAGGGTGAGGCCGATCTTGCCGTAGCTGCCGTGGCGGTCCTCCAGGCTGGAGATCAGCAGCTTGTGACGGGGGGAGCGGCGCAGCTCGTCGAGCTCCTCGTAGGAGTAGGTGTAGCCGGTGGTGTTGAGCTGGTTGGTGCGCACGGTCAGCTCCTCGGCCCGCTTGAGGTCCTCCTCCCGGCAGGGGGCGATGGTGAAGATCATGCCGAGGGTGGCGAGGAACTCCTCCTTGGGGCCGGTGTACTCGGCCTCCCGCTGGTTGCGCTCGATGTCCGCCTGGTACATGCTCCGGCGCAGGCGCGAGTCCTCGGTGATGAAGCGGGGATTGAATTCGTGGCGGTCGAGGAGGTCGTCGAGCAGCGCCGAATCCAGGCAGAGCACCTGGCGGTGGGTGAAGGCCACCTCCTCGCGCTCGAACGGCTGGTCGTCCACGAAGGCGACGGCGTCGAGGCCGATGTTGATGTCCTTGGCGATCTGGGCGACCGAGGCGGCCTTGGAATTCCAGTTGATCTGCGGGTAGAGGAAGTATTCGTCGATCCCGAATTCCTTGAGCTTCGCCATGGCCACGCCGTGATCGTTGCGGCTGGCGATCGAATGCAGGATGCCCCGCTCGTCCAGGGTCTTGAGGATGTGGACCACGTGCGGGCGCAGGGTGACCTCGCGGTCCTCCAGCAGGATGCCGTCCCAGACGGTGTTGTCGAGGTCCCAGACCACGCACTTGATCGCTTGCTTCTCTTTTTTCTTGGCGGCGTGGACGGCGGCGGCATGGGATTCGGAGGGCTCGCCCGTTTTGAGGTCAATCATTTCAAAGCTCCTGCAGCTCGAAGAGCGGAATCGTGATCTGTTGGATCTGCGTGCTCCCCTCGATGATCTCCAGCACGCGGGAGTCGCGCAGGTAGCGCTCGACGGGGAAGTCCTCGCTGCAGCCGTTGGCGCCGTGGATCTGCACGGCGTCGAGGGCGGCGCGGGTGGCCATGGTCGAGGCGAAGTACTTGGCCACCCAGATCTCGCCGGTGGCTCCGGGATCGCGCGTGTCGCGCAGCCAGCCGGCGCGCAGGCAGAGGAGGCGGGCGGCGCGCACCTCGGCGATTATGTTGGTGAGCATCCGGCGGACGAGCTGGTGATCGGCGATCGGCACGCCGAACTGCCGGCGCTCCGCGGCGTAGGCGCGGGAGGCGTCGAGGCAGGCCTGGGCGAGCCCCACCGCTCCCCAGGCGACGCTGTAGCGGCCGTGATCCAGGGCGGTGGACATCACCGCCGAGACGCCGAAGCCCGGCTTGCCGATCAGGTTCTCCTTCGGCACGCGGCAGCCCGCGAAGAAGATCTCGGCGAGCATCGAGGCGCGCGTGCCGGTGACCCCCGACAGCGGCCGCACGGTGACGCCGGGCAAATCCCGCTCGACCAGGAAGGCGGTGGGCTTGCCCTCCAATTGGGCGAGAACCAGAAAGAGGCCGGCGATCTGGCCGAAGGTGGTCCACTTCTTCCGGCCGTCGAGCACCCAGGCGTCGCCGTCGTCGCGGGCGACCGTCTCCACGCTCTTGGCGTCGCTCCCCGCGTTGGGCTCGGAGAGGCAGAAGGCGCCCAGGATCTCTCCACGGGCCATGGCCGGCAGGTAGCGCTCGCGCTGCCCCGGGCTCCCCCAGCGGCCGATGACGTGGGCGACCATGTCATGGACGGTGAGGAGCGAGCGCACGGAGGAGCACCCCTTGGCGATCTCCTCGGTGAGCAGGCCGTAGGTGACGTTGTCGCGGCCTGGGCCGCCGTATTCCGCCGCCACGTTGGAGCCGAGGTAGCCGCGCTCGCGCAGGCGGTCGACCAGCTCCATGGGAATGGCCGCCGCGCGGTCCCAGCAGCCGGCGTGCGGCGCGATCTCGGCCGCGACGAAGGCGCGGAATTCCTCGCGGGCGGCCCGCTGCTGGGGGTTGAGCTCCAGCTTCAAGCCGCGGCGCCCTGTTTGCGCGCCACCAGCCGAACGATCGAATTGATGGTGCGGAAGTTGTCGAGGTCGAGGTCCTCGTCGCCCACCGAGATCCCGAATTCCTTCTCCACGAAGGCGACGAGTTGCATGGCGAGCAGCGAGTTGACAAAGCCGAGCGAGAAGATGTCCTCGTCCGGCTGCAGGTCGTGGCTCTTGAAGAACCGCGACAGGAATTCTTTGATCTTGCTCTGCGTCTGATCCATGGCGCCTCTCGCTCAGGAAATCCCGTAATCGTAGAAACCCTTGCCGTTCTTGCGGCCGTGGAGGCCGGCGTCGACCATCTTCTTGAGCAACGGGCAGGGGCGGTATTTGCTGTCGTTGTAGCTCTCGTAGAGCACCTCGATCGAGTAGAGGATGGTGTCCAGCCCGTCCTGGAGGACGTAGACCGCCTCGTTGATGGTGAGCATCAGCACCCGGTTGGAGACGAAGCCGGGCATGTCGTTGACCAGGATGCAGTCCTTCCCCATCTGGCGCAGGAACTGGCGGGCGGTCTCGATGGTGGCCTCGCTGGTGTGGTGGCCGCGGATGGCCTCGACCATCGGCTTCAGGGGGACCGGGTTCATGAAGTGCATGCCGATCACCCGGTCCGGCCGCTGGGTCAGGGCCCCCACGCGGGTGATCGAGTAGCAGGAGGTGTTGACCGCGAAGACGGCGCGCTCGGGGCAGATGGCGTCGATGCGCGGGTAGATCCGGCTCTTGATCTCCCACTTCTCGGGGACGTTCTCGACCACGAAGTCGACGTCGCCCAGCTCTTCGAGCAGGGTGGTGAAGTGGATGCGGCCGAGGACGGCCGCGGGGTCTTCCTTTTTCGCGTCCTTCTGGAACATCCCCTGGAAGCGGAGGTTCTTCCGGATCTCCGCCCTGGCGCGGTCCAGGACCTCCTGCGAGACGTCCACCAGGACGGCCTCCATGCCGCCCTGGGCCAGGCTCTGGCCCACTCCGATTCCCATCACGCCGGCGCCGACGACGCCGACCTTCTTGATCTCCATGCGTTGCTCTCCCTTGCGCCTCTGTCCGGGGGGGTGCCGTCGGCGGAGCGGCCATGTTAGCCGATCCAGCCGTCTTCCATCAGCTTCTATCAGTGTGGCAGGGGGGGCGTTGGGGGACAAGCTGCGGGAAAGGCGAGGGCTGGCGCGATCCTTGCTGAAGAATCAGGCGGGTGGGGCCGGCAACGGACCCGACTGGCGTTCCCAAAAAGTGAGGACGATCCTCCTTGTCGCTGGTCTGGGACCAGGAGGGCTCTCTGGCAATTCTCCCTTGGCAGCTCTCGCGACGGGAGCCTTTCTCTCGCCCGGCTTCGCCCCTTCTCGACCTGTTCAGAGCGCCGTCACGCGCACGGCTTCGAAGGAGGCCGCGCCGCGTGGCGTCGCCATGCCCACCCGGGCCGGTCCCGGCGGGGCCTCGACGGCTCCGAGGTGGAGCCCCTCCCAGGCGATCTCCAACGTTCCCTCCACCTTGCGGAACCGGAATTGCTGGTCGATCGTGGGCTCGAAGGGGGGCGGGAGTGGAAAAATCTTCTCAACCGCTCTCAGGCACCATGCCGTTCCGCGCCGTTCGAGCGCGATCTGGGGGCCTTCGTCGCCGGCCAGTGTGAAAATGTAGCCCTCCCCCGCTTCCAGCCGCGCGTTGATCACGGCCAGGTAGGAGCCGAGGAGCGGCCCCTTGGCGATCGCTCCGGACTCGCCCGTCAGCCGGCCGTTCTGGACGGTCCAGCTCCCCGCGAGGATCTCCCAGCCGAGAGCGGCCGGGTCGCCGTCCTCCTCGAACAGGTCCTCCCAGCCGAGGGTGAGGGAGAAGCCGGAGAATTCCGCGGGCTCTCGCGTGGCGCACAGGGCGAGGCCGGCGGCGGGCGCCGCCATCCGTCCACGCCAGAATGGCGCGCCACCGTGCGAGAGGGAGACCCGGAGGCCGTCCACCTCCACGCGGAGGAGCTGGAATTCGGGCCGCAGGGTGACCCGGACGAGCTCGGCGCCCGCTCCCCGCAAGGCCACCGCGGCCCCGCCGCGCGCGCTCACCTCGGCGAGGAACGAGGAAGCCGCCGCGTCGTACCAGATCTCGTGGGGAGGCTCCAGCACGGCGGGAGCGTCGAGGAGATCGGAGACCGCCGGCTGGTGAGGGACGGGCTGCGGCGTGGTGGTGGGGCCGAGGATCAGCATCCGTTCGCCGGCCCAGTCGAGGGGATCGATCGCCATTACCCGCTCTTTCAGGTCCGCCGACCAGCGGTGATAGACGCAGTAGAGCTGCCGGTTGGCCGGCCCGCGCACAGCCGAGTTGTGGCCGGGGCCCACCACCTCGCCGCCGGAGCGCAGGATGGGGAGCGCCGCCTGGTCCCACTCCCCCGATCCCGCCAGGTCCCTCGCCCAGGCGTAGGACACGCCATAGGTCGGATTCCGCCAGTTGCCGCCGCTGAGCATCTCGTAGAGGAGCCCCTTGCGCCGGAGCACGAACGGCCCCTCGACCGTATGCCAGCGGACACCCCCCTTTTCGGGCCGGTGCGGGTGATAGACGTGCCAGTCGTGGCGCGGCAGGGCCACCGGCCGGGGATCCCCCTCCAGGGTGAATGGGTCGGGCAGCCGGTCGCGCACGGTCCCGGTGCCGACGCGCTCGCGGTCGAGAAAATCGGCGGCGTAGAAGAGCCAGCGGGAGCCGTCGTCGTCGGTGAAGACGTGGGCGTCGATGGCGAACGGCTCGGAGGTGAGCCGCCGGCCGGAATCCACGAACGGCCCCCCGGGATGGTCCGCCACGGCTACCCGGATCTCCATCCGCTCCTCGTTCCCCACGCTGTAATAGAGGTAGAAGCGGTCCTCGAAGAACGCCACCTCCGGGGCCCAGTAGCAGGGGTGCTCCCCCGGCAGCGGCTCCAGGGCGCCGGGCCTCTCCTCCCAATGGACGAGGTCCCGCGAATGGATTACGCCGAACGCCCGGCCGTCGCGCCAGAGACCGGTGCAGTAACCCCAATACTCCCCGCGGTGCTTGAGGACGAAGGGGTCCGGGAAGGAGTGGGGGTAGACGGGGTTGGTGTAGGTCATCGGGCCGCCAGCGCCGCCTCCCCCACCGCCCCCACCGCCTTCTCCGGGTCCGCCACGTAGCGCCGGAATTGCTCCACGAGCGGCGTCGGCCGCCACCGCCGTTCCGAGCCCGCGGGCGCCAGGGTATAGAGGCCGAGGTCGAGTCGGTAGTCCTCGACCGGACGTTTGCCGTAGCGGTAGCGCCAGTCGATCATCGTGAACAGGGGGAACCAGGTGTAGCCGAGCACGGGCACGCCTTCGGCGCGCAGGCGGTGGATGGCCGCGATCGACGTCTCCAGCCAGCGGGCACGGACGTCGACCGCCCCCTTGGCGCTGGTCTCGGTGATCAGGATCGGCACGCCGTAGTGCTTGTAATAGTCCGCGATCAGTTGCACGAAGCCGGCGCCGTCCTGCTCCACCGCCCGCCATTCGAGCCTCCCCTTGCGGTTCACCGAGATCTGCTGGGTGGACCACTGGGGGTAGAAGTTCATGCCGATCACGTCGAGCGGGACGGCGTCCCGGCGGATCGCGGCGAGCTCGTCGGGTCCCGCGCCGTGGCGCAGCAGCCAGGTGTAGAGCGGATGGTCGGGGGTGATCCTGCCCGTGATCAAATCGTAAGCGAGGAACCCCCGGCGCTGGTCCTCGACGGCGAGCGCCACCAGGTCCGCCCGGGCGGCGCGGGTGAGGCCAGTCGCCTCGACGTGGACCATCAACGCGCCGGGATCGACCTCCTTGATCGCCTCGACCGTGCGCTGGATGCCGCGCACGAGCTGCAGCATCACCTTGAGATAGCCGGCGTCGCCGCGCAGGTAGGGGGGCCAGAGCCCCTTCTTGCCGCAGAACAGGGCGTTGACGATCGGCTCGTTGAGCGGCGTGTACCAGCGAACCAGCCCCTGGTAGCGCTGGGCGACCGCGCGGGCGTAGGCGGCCACGGCCCGCGGATAGTCGTCGCTGGCGAATTCGCGGCGCAGCCAGAAGGGGCAGCCGTAGTGCATGAGATCGAGGATGGGGTCGATCCGCAGCTCCTCGACCAGATAAGGGATCACCTGGTCGGTCCAGCTCCAGTCGAATTCCCCCGGGAACGGCTCGACGCGGTACCAGGGGATCCCCCAGCGGATCGCCTGCGCGCCGAGCTCGCGGGCCAGGGCCAGGTCCTCGCGCCAGTGCTCGTAATGCCCCATGAGCTGGTACTCCTCGAGGGGGCGTTGCCCGGGCCGGGCCTGGGGGACGAACGTGTCTTCGATTCCCGTGGCCCAGAGGAAGTCTTCGGGCCCCGGGCCGGGCAGGAGGGGGTGCTGCGTCAACGGGGTTACCTCATGGAAGTCGCGGGAAGGGTAGCACAGGGGGGAGGAGAGGAGATCCGACCGATCGGACGGATCCGTCGGATCGGTCGGATCGGTCGGATCGGTCGGATCGGTCGGATCGGTCGGATCGATTCCTTCACTCCCGCGGATGCAGCGTCATCCAGAGCCCCCCCTTGGGCCGCAGGGAGAGCATGGCGGCCGGCTCCACCCGCCGGCCGGGCACGGCGTGGAGGCCGTAGCGCTGGAGGACCGCCGCGAGGACCAACAGCGCCTCCATCTCCGCCATCCGGGCGCCGATGCAGACCCGGGGGCCGCCGCCGAAGGGATACCAGGCGAACTGCGGTCTTCCCTCCGAATTCTCGGGCAGGAACCGGTCGGGGTCGAAGGCCTCCGGATTCGGCCAGAAGTCGGGCCGCCGCTGGGTGACGTAGGAGGAGAACATCAGAATCGAGCCGGCGGGGACGCGGCGCCCCGAGAGCACGTCGTCCACTACCGGCGTGCGGGTGATCATCCAGAACGGCGGATAGAGCCGCAGGGTCTCCTTGAAGACCATCGAGAGGTATTGCAGGCGCGGCAGGTCCTGGAAGCCCGGCGTCCGGCCGCCCAGCACCGCGGCCAGCTCGGCCTCCACCCGCCGCATCACGTCGGGGTAGCGGGAGAGGAGGTAGAGGGCCCACGACAGCGACGCCCCGGTCGACTCGTGGCCGGCGACGAGGAAGGTGACCACCTCGTCGCGGATCTGGCGGTCGGGCATCGGCTCGCCGGCCTCGTCCCGCACCGAGAGCAGGGTCGAGAGCATGTCGTTCCCCTCGCTGCCGCTCCGCCGGCGCTGGTCGATCAGCCGGTAGACCACCTTGTCGAGCTCCGCGACCGCGCGCAGGAAGCGGACGTGGCGCGGGAACGGCACCCACCAGGGGAACGGCACGGCCGAGAGCACCCGCCGGTGGAGGATCGAAAAGGCGGTGGTGATCGTCTCGTGGACCGTCTCCGTGTCACCGGCCACCTCGGTGCCGAAGAGGGTCTTCACCGAGACCTCGATCAGCAGGCCCATCATCTCGCGCTCGAGGTCGAACGGCTCGCCCTGGGCGATCTCGCGCTCCCACCGCTGGAGCATGGCCGCGATCGAGGCGTTGATGGTCTCCACCATGCCCATCAGGCGGGTGACGTGAAAGCCCGGCTGCAGGAGCCTCCTCTGCCGGCGCCACTCCTCCCCCTCGCTCAGGAACAGCCCGTCGCCGCCGAGCGGCTTCAGGAGCTGGAAGTTGGAGCCCCGAACGTAATTCCGGTGGTGGGTCTTCCAGACGCGCTCGATGTCGTCCGGATGGGTGACGAGGTAGAACTTCTGGGCGCCGAAGCCGCCCAGGCAGACCACGTCGCCGTACTCCCGCGCCGCCTGGGTCAGGAACGGCAGCGGGTCCTGCATCACCTTGGGCAGAGCGCCCACGATGGGGTAGCCCGGCGGTCCGGGAACCGCCGGGCTACCCAGTCCCTCCAAGGAAGACGACCGGACCTCAAAGGAAACCATAGAAAATCCCCCCTCGTAGAAGATACAAACAAAAGGTAAAACAACAGTAGATCCGAGCACCCGGATCTTTACTTCTGTGACCGCTGAAAACCGACTTTGACTACAACGTGGCGGCTGCGTGAAAAAGCGGGACAGCGAAGCCCGGGGTTCTTGATCCCTGTCAGCCGATCCCGTCCGTGCCCGCCCCGCACACCACCGCGCAGGCCGCGCGGACCCCTTCCAGAGAGACCTTCCCGGCGAGGATCGCGGCCAGGGCGGCGGCGCCGGAGAGCTCGGCGGCGACGCCGGTCTCGAACCAGAGCCAGCGGGCGGCCTCGCGCATCTCCTCGTCGGTCACCAGCACGACGTCGTCCACCCTCTGGCGGATGATCTGGAAATTCATCTCGTGACTGGTGCGGGGAGCCAGGGTGTTGGCGGCGGTGGTGACGCTGGAGAGCTCGATCAGCCGCCCCTCGCGCAGGCTGCGGTAGATCTTGGGCGCGCCGGCCGCCTCGACGCCGACCACCCTCGCCCCGGGCCGCCGCCCCTTGACCGCGGTGGCGACCCCGGAGATCAGCCCACCGCCGCCGATCGACACCAGGAAGAGGTCGAGCCCGGGCTGGTCGTCGAGGGCCTCCAGGGCGAGCGTCCCCTGGCCGGCGACGACCTCCTCGTCGGCGAAGGAGTGAATGTAGGTCATCCCCTCGCGGCGGGCGGCCTCCTGGGCGGCCCGGTCGGCGTCGTCCCAGAGCTCCCCCTCCCAGATCAGCCGGGCCCCCCAGCGCTCCAGCTTGGCCGCCTTGGCGGGGGGCACGTTCGCGGGAAGGTAGATCGTGACGGGCGCTCCCACGAGCCGACCGGCGAAGGCCACGCCCAGGCCGTGGTTTCCACCCGACGCGCTTACGAGCCCTTGCTGCACTCTTTGTGTATGGAGGGCGAGAACCTTGTTAGCCGCTCCCCGGGACTTAAAAGAGCCGGTCACCTGAAGATTTTCCAATTTCAGGAATAGCCGGCCTCCGGGCGCCCCCCCGGGCAGGGGACAGGCGTCCAGCAATGGAGTGTGCCGGAGGTGAGGAGTCAGACGGCGAGCTGCGGCTTCGACGGCGGTGAGGTCGACCATGGCGGGGATGGTAGCAGGGCGGAAAGGTGGTGCGAGAGGAATGGAAATTTACGCCTTCCAACCCTCTTGACTTACGCCACGATTACGCCTAATCTACGCTCATGAGGAAAACGATCGCCGAGAGGTCCCAAGCGAGAGAGGGCAACTTAACTTGGAAGAGCTCCGCGCGGCCCGGCCGTCCGACCTTCCGTTCCAAGCGGGATCCCGGGAGGGATTCCAGGAGATACGCACCGTGAGCACACCCATTTTGAACGGCCTCGGCCAGGCCCTCCGCTGGCTGCGGGACCGGCAAGGCAAGAAGCAGTACCAGGTGGCGGACACCGCCGGCATCACCAAGGGCATGCTGTCGGCCTACGAGACCGGCCGCCAGCGTCCCTCGCTCGAGACCCTGGAGAAGATCCTGAACACCCTCGGGTGCGACCTCAACGACCTGCACAACGCAATCCAGATCATCAACGGCCGTCCGGAGAAGATGAAGCGGCGGGGTGAAGGGGCGGAGCTCGAAGGCGAGCCGGCGCCCCGCCCGGAGATCAGCGCCAGCCGGTCGGAGGTGCAGCGGATCCTCGGCCGGCGCGATCCCCTGCCGTTCGAGGAGGAGAGGGCGTTCACCGAGATGCTGGACGGCTTCCACCGCCTGCTCCGCTACTTCCACGACCGGATGGCGAGGGCGATCCGGCCGGACGACGAGCCGCAGGGGAACGAAGGCCAGTAGGAGGGAGGACCGGGCGGCGGCGTCAGCTCGCGAGCAGGCGACCCTGGAGAACCGTCACCGCCTGGCCTCCCCGCTTGACCCGCTCCCCCAACTCGGCCGTGAGCGCGCCGCTCGCGGTCTGGAAGCGCGCCGTCTCCCCCGCTCCCAGCCGTCCCGTCTCCCACAGCGCGTGAGCGCTCGCCAGGGTGGCGTGGCCGCAGAGCTCCAGCTCCACCTCCTGGGTGAACCAGCGCAGATGGAAGCCGCCGTCCACGGGCTCCAGGAAGGCGGTCGCCGACAGGCCCATCTCCCGCGCCACGTCCTGCATCCACCCCGCCTCCCGCGGGCCGTCCAGAAAACAGACCGCCGCCGGATTGCCCGCGAACGGGCGGTCGGTGAAGGAGTCGACATGGTGGAGGTCGAGGGCAGGCATGAGGGGAGGATATCCCGCTTTACAACGCAAAGTCCTTCATCTATCCTTCGCTTGTACCTGGTAGGAACTATCTCCCCAGGTGTTTTCGGGTATGCTTGCGGCGACCGGGGCGATCCCCAGAAGCCCAGAACGGACGCGAGCAAGGGGTGCAAGGACCAGGAATGGGACTATCGACTGCGGCTCCGGCGGAGCTCGCGGAATTCCAGGCGCTGCTCGCCGGCTTCCGCGAGAAGCTCGACCGCGCCCTCGCCGACTGGCTGGAGGCCAAGCGCGGTGAGGCGGTGGCCGCCGGCTCCCCCGAGACCCTGCAGTTGGTCGACGGCGTCGGCCAGCTCGCCATCCAGGGGGGGAAGCGCCTCCGTCCGGCGCTCGTCTACTACACCTATCAAGCCTGCGGCGGCGAGACCGACGGCGACGTCCTGCCGCTCGCCCTGTCCACCGAGCTCCTCCATACCTACCTGCTGATCCATGACGACATCATGGACCACGCCGAGATCCGGCGCGGCCAGCCGGCGGCGCACGTGCGCTTCCGCGAGGCGCACCGGGCGCACGGCCTCCACGGCGACGCCGCGGACTTCGGCCGCTCGGTGGCGATCCTGCTGGGAGATCTCGCCCAGGCCTGGGCCGTGGAGCTGGCGGCGCTCTCCGCCACTGGCCGCGGGCCCGCCGCCCGCGAGCTGGCCCGCGGCTTCGCCGCCATGTGCCAGGAGGTGATCGGCGGCCAGTTTCTGGAGCTGCTGGTGGCGCAGCGGCGGACGGCGACCGAGGAGGAGCTGCTGCGGGTGCTGCGCCTGAAGTCCGGGCGCTACACGGCCGAGCGGCCCATCCAGCTCGGCGCCCTGCTGGCCGGCGCGCCGCCGGAGACCCTCGCCGGGCTCTCGCGCTACGGCGCCGCCATGGGCGAGGCCTTCCAGCTCCAGGACGACCTGCTGGGGATGTTCGGCGACCCGAAGACGGTGGGCAAGCCGGTCGACGCCGACCTCAAGGAGGGGAAATACACCTTCCTCATCTATCACGCCCAAGCCCGCGCCACGCCCGCGCAGCGGCAGGTCCTGGAGGCGGCGCTCGGGCATCCGGACGCCACCCCGGAGCAGACGGCGGCGGCGCGGCGGGTGATCGCGGAGACCGGCGCCCGGGACGCCGTGAGCGCCATGATTGGCGAAAGGCTACGGGAGGCGCGGTCCGCCCTCGCGGCCCTCGACCTGCGCCCCGACGGCCGGCTCTTCCTCGCCGGGCTGCTCGACTACCTCCGGGAGCGCGAGCAATGAGCGCGCCGGAGATGACCGCGGGCGATCCCGCCGCCCTGGCGGCGCTCGAAGCGGCCGGCCCGCCGCCCTTGCCCGAAGGCCCCGAGGAGCGGGACCGCAAGGCCGAGCACATCCGCCTGGCGCTCGACCCGCGCATGCAGCTCGGCGGCCACAGCTATTTCGACGACTATCGCTTCGAGCACGAGGCGCTCCCCGAGATCGACTTCGACGAGATCGACACCGCGGTCGACTTCCTGGGCCGGCGGCTCGCCGCCCCCCTGCTCATCTCCTCGATGACCGGCGGCACCGAGATGGCGGGCCGGATCAACCGCAACCTGGCGGAGGGGGCCGAGCGCACCGGCGTCGCCGTGGGGGTGGGCTCACAGCGCAAAGCGTTGGAAGATCCGGCGAAAGCTGATACCTTTCGCGTCCGCGAGGTCGCACCGGAGGCCGTCCTGCTGGCCAATCTCGGCGCCGTCCAGCTCAATTACGGCATGGGCGTGCGCGAGTGCCGGCAGGCCGTGGAGATGATCGGCGCCGACGCCCTGATCCTCCACCTGAATCCGCTCCAGGAGGCGATCCAGCCGGAAGGGCAGTGCAACTTCTCCGGGCTGCTGCCGAAGATCGGCGAGGTGGTGCGGGAGGTGGGGGTGCCGGTGGTGGTCAAGGAGATCGGTTGCGGCATCTCGGAAGCCACGGCGCGCGCCCTGGCGGCCCAGGGGGTACGCATCGTCGACACGGCGGGGGTGGGCGGCACGAGTTGGGCCCGCATCGAGGCCGAGCGCGCCCGGGACCTGGAGATCGGCGAGCTGTTCGCCGGCTGGGGCCTGCCGACGCCCGAATCGGTCCGGCAGGTGCGCCGGGTCGAGGGGTTGACGGTGATCGCCAGCGGCGGCGTGCGCAACGGGCTGGACGCCGCCAAGGCGATCGCCCTGGGCGCCGACGTCGTGGGTCTCGCCTACCCCTTCCTCGCGCCGGCCCTGGAGTCGGCCGAGCGGGTCGCCGACAAGGTGCGGCGCACCGTGCGCGAGCTGAAGATCTGTATGTTCTGCCTCGGTGTGAAAACCATCGCGGAGCTTCGACGCGTGAAGCTCGTAAAAGGGTTGTGAGATGAGCAAGACCGCCAATCCCGCATCCGTGGCCCCCCTGACCCGCGAGGAGCTCGTGCGCTCGCTGGTCACGGGCGAGCGCCGGTTCCATGAGATCCCGAAGACCCTCCCCGCGGAGGAGGCCGCGGAGATCCGCCGCCAGGCCCTGGCCGAGATGACGAGCACGCCGCTCGCCAACATCGGCCACCACTCGCTCGACGTCCAGCGGGCCTCGCACCGCAACTGCGAGAACTTCATCGGCGTGGCGCAGATCCCCATGGGCGTCGTGGGCCCCCTGAAGGTGCGCGGCAAATACGCCGACGGTGACTTCTGGGTGCCCCTCGCCACCACCGAGGCCGCCCTGGTGGCCAGCACCAACCGCGGCTGCGCCGCCCTCCGCGAGGCCGGCGGCGCCGTGGTGCGGATCGAGGACGTGGGGATGACCCGCGCGCCCGTCTTCCGCACCTCGGGGATCGTGCAGACGCAGGGCTTCCTGCAGTGGATCCAGGACCACGAGGAGGAGATCCGCGACCTCGCCGAACGCACCAGCCGCTACCTCAAGCTCCTCGAGGTGCGCCCCTACGCCTTCGGCACCACGGTCTTCCTGTGCTTCCGCTTCGACACCGGCGACGCCATGGGGATGAACATGGCGACCATCGCCTGCGACCGCGTGGTCAACGAGCTGATCGAGCCCGCCACGGGGGTGCCCTGCATCGGCCTCTCGGGCAACTACTGCGTCGACAAGAAGCCGGCGGCGATCAACTGGCACGAGGGGCGCGGCAAGCGCATCTACGCCGAGATCCTCCTCGACGCGCCGATCCTCCATCACATCCTGAAGACCGACGCCCGCAGCCTGGTC
>QHVW01000429.1 GCA_003223675.1 Acidobacteriota bacterium | reverse complement strand
GCTTTTCTGCGACGCCGCCCGGCGAGAGACTGCCACGCTGGATCTCGCGCGAAGACTGGTGCAATTCCTTCATCGCGCTCAACATGATCCGGAGCTCCGCTTCACCGAAAAGGGATCTGAATGAAAGGGATGGGTATTGTAGGGGCGGCCCTGTGTGGCCGCCCTGGGTGGGGGCTGGTCCGGTTTGCGGCGTTTCCCCCGCCCAGGGCGGCCACACAGGGCCGCCCCTACAAATCGTTTTTCCTGAGCGATGAGCTAATGACCAGGCAAACATTGGCCCCAGGGTTCGATCGTGCACCCCGAATCGATCTGCGTCTGCGCGCCATTCGAAGGACTGGGCTTGCCCAGAGGATCGATCCCAGGCCCCTCTTTCATCCAGCCCGCGATCCGGCTCCACAGCGCATCGAAAAGATGGGTTGCACTCCAAGCAGCCGTTTTCGCGGGGCGATGCGCCTGCGGACGGGCTGGGGCGGCGAAGATCCCGGGCGTTCCGAGGCTCAGCCCGAGGAGGACCATCAGGACGGCTGCTCCGCGCAAGACTCGCATGACCGGCTCCTTTCCGGGAGGCGGCTCGCCCGCGGCCACCATGGCCGCCGAGCCGGACCTCCGCGGGACCATCCTGCCTGGAAACAGGTGGGGAAACCAGCCCGGAGAGCGATGCCACAGCACTGAGGAGGTGAGGACCTTGGACGACGCCGACAGGAACGACCCCGAATCGAGATTGGCCCTGGTGCTGCTCCGCTCGTCCCGCCTCTGGGATCAGGCGGATCTCGCCCGCGCCGCCGACATCGCGCCCAGCCAGCTCTCGGTCTACGAGCGGGGCCAGCGGGCCACGCCCCGCAAGGTGCTGGAACGGGCGGCGGAGGCGGCTGGGTTTCCCGTCTATCTTCTCGATCCCCTGCTCTCGGCCCTCCGTTCGTTCCGGGCCGCGGCGCAAGGGAGGCTCCGCTCGGACCGCGCCTTCGCCGCCGCCCTGGCCACCGAGATGATCGCGTTGTCCCAGGGGGCGGTCGACCACGTCCTCGCGCAGGCCGGGTCCAAGCCGGAGCCGGTGGACGCGGAGGAGCTCTGGGCCCATCTGGAAGGCTGCACCGCCGCGGAACGCCGCATGCTGGTGGAGGATCTGGAGGAATATTGGAACGGAGATCTCTGCCTGAGGGTGGCCACCGAGAGCCTCGGCAAAGCGGCGGACGATCCCGAGGCGCTGGAGCTGGCTGAGCTCGCGGTGCTCATCGCCGATCTGCTACCCGATTGACCACGAGGAAGAGCTCGTCTTAGGCAGAGTTGTGGTAGAGTACGCGCAAGTTTGCAACTCCGCCAAAAGCGGGCGGTCCACAAAGGAGGCAGCATGCCAACATCTCGGGTCAAGGCCGTTCAGGAGTGTCCTGAGAGGATGCTTTTCAGCTTTCTCCCTACAGAGCGCTCCATCCACTGGGAGGTATTTGGCGTTACCTTGATGCTTCTACTCATCTCGGCGCTCCCCGCCGTTGCCCAGCCAGGAGGCGGTTCAGCAAAGGGCAATCCGCCTAAGCCAGCCTGGAGATGGTCCGTTGATGAACGGCTTGCCAAACGTTTCGATCCAGAGTCAATGAAGGCAAGGGCTGAGGCACGAGCCGCCAGGCTCAATGACTTACAGAAACGTTTCCCCGCACCGGCTGATGACTTATTCGCAGACGCGCTCAAAAACCAGCAAAACGTGAACACGATCGAAGGTGAAACAAATCCGGAGCTTTTCATGACCTTTGAGCTGTTTGACGATCTCCTGTGCATGGGATTTCCTCCTTACGGTATGAACCAGCAGGAATCGAGAAGACTGATTGAAGAGCGAGCCGTGGTATTGGGATTTGGCCAGGACCTATGGGAACGTCTGGAGCGGGCCGCAGCACCTTTCCTGAAGCTGCAGCGTCGAGAGGAGCAGCTCGCCCGAAAGGGGTTATTGCCCTCGCGCCCCGCGGACGACACGAAATGGAGCCCTGAAGAGCTCCACTGGTGTCGTGAGAGGGCGAGGGCCATCGCCGCGGCCAAGGCGGAATTCGGTGAGGAGCCGTTCCTGCGCCTGCTCTATGCAGGAGTGACGCCTGGATTCAGCATTACTTACGTCTTCGACCCAGGGAGGGCCGATCGGCTGCGCTACGTGGAAGGAGGCTGCCAATGACTTGCCGTGTCAGGCGATTCTGGATGACAGCCGGAGCTTTCGTGACCTTGGTCTCCCCGTGCGCAGGAAGCGACCCTTGCCCATATCTAGCAGAGCGGTTCTCATTAGACGCCTTTGTGGTCTTCAACAAGGGACCAATGGTGCATTCGTTTGCTGAGGCCGTGGCCTTCGACTGCAAGAATAACCGGATCTACAACACACAAGTCATTTTAGGGCACCAAGTTGCAAGTGAAGCCGGCCTGATTTTCAATGCGAAAATTATGACAGAGATCGGGCTGGCGAACAGCACAACCGGGGATCTTACCGGTTACTATAACACCTGCTACGAGGCGCAGATGGCAGCACATATGAACGCCTATAATGTCCATATTTTTGACCTCATTTCGTCTCGTTGCATAGGAGACCCTCCCCCCAAACCTGAGCCGCCTCCTGATCAAAACTGCCCGATAGTCCTGGATTTAGGCGAGAATGGCTTCCATCTTTCGAGCCCCAGCGACCCGGTGAGCTTCGATATTGATGCCGATGGCGTACCGGATCATATTGCATGGACCGGACGAGGTGAGGACGACGCCTTCCTTTGCCTCGACCGTAATCACAATGGCAAGATCGACGACGGTAGTGAGCTCTTCGGCTACGCCACGCCTCTCAGATCCGGAGAGCTCGCTCAAATTGGCTATCATGCGCTGGCAGAGCTTGACGATCCTGCATCTGGTGGCAATGGAAATGGGAAGATTGATGCAGCCGACAAAGCTTTTCATGACCTCTGTGTCTGGATTGATCGAAACCATGACGGTGTTAGCCAGGCCAGCGAGCTCTACACGCTCGATCAGGTCGGAGTAGTTTCACTTGACTACAGCTATAAAACCCTCCGTCTTATGGATGGTTATGGTAACTTGTTCCGTTACGTCTCACAGGCCGAAATGCGAGATGCTACGGGACATGTAACGTCGTGGCCGACGTTCGACGTAATATTCGCCGAAAGATAAGGGTGTGGCATTCGCTTGGCTCTTGGTCGTTGGCCTCGTCGCCTCCGGCTTCCTGGCCTCGGGAGCGACGCTCTCCCTCAAGCCTGGCAAGCCAGGATAATCTCGCTCTGGCGCTCTCCCCTGTCGATCTCGCCTCCCCTCGTTCGACTACAGGCTGAGAACAGGCTGGGGCGGCTGGGCCGCCCCCAGAAGCCGGAACCGAGACCGACATCCCAAAGGAGATACGCAATGCGATTCATGGTCATGCGCAAGGCCGACAAGGACACCGAGGCGTACGTGATGCCGACCGAGCGGCTCCTCGCCGAGATGGGCAAGTACATGGAAGAGATGGCCAACGCCGGCGTGCTGCTCGCGGGCGAGGGGCTCCATCCCAGCTCGAAGGGCGCCCGGGTGAAGTTCTCGGGGGGCAAGCCGAGCGTGACCGACGGGCCCTTCGCTGAGACCAAGGAGCTGGTCGCCGGCTATGCGCTGATCCAGGTGAATTCGCTCCAGGAGGCCATCGACTGGACCAGGCGCTGGCCGGCGATCGACGGCGATGGGGACGTCGAGCTGGAGATCCGCCCGGTCTTCGAGGCCGAGGACTTCGGCGAGGAATTCACCCCCGAGCTGCGCGAGCAGGAGGAACGCCTGCGCGCCCAGATGGCCGAGCAGCAGAAGAAGGGGTGACCCCAGGCGATTGGAAACTTGGGGCCCCGCGAGTACGATCTCCGGTGCACATTCCCGAAGGGAGGTCCCCATGCAACGCCAATCGCTCGTCCGCCTCGCCGCCGTCCTTCTGCTCGCCGGGGTACTGTCCGTGGCCCTGACGCCCGGCCGCACGCTCGCGCTTGCGACCATCGGCACGGCCACGGCCTGCCCCAGCGTCTCCTGCCTCACGGAGACCGGCTACAACCGGTGCGTCTCCGCCGGCTGTACCTGCGACCCGAAGTACGACACCTGCGTGCCACCACCACCACCCCCGCCGCCGCCCTCCTGTCCGGCCGTCTCCTGCCTGACCGAGACGGGCTACAACCAGTGCGTCGCCGCCGGCTGCGGCTGCGATCCGAAGACGGACGCCTGTGTGCCGAAGAAGGTCATCAGCGGGACGACGTACTAAACTAGAAGGACTTCAC
>QHVW01000428.1 GCA_003223675.1 Acidobacteriota bacterium | reverse complement strand
GGTGGAAGACCATAATATAGGGAAAAGGTTTTTCCCACAATTTATCGTATTTCAAGAGCACCGTTTTCAGCGCCCGGGCGAAGTCGGCCCGTTCGGCGGCGTCGAGGTCCGCCACCGATCCGGCGGCGCGGCGCGGCGCCACCCAGACCTCGTAGGAGTAGCGCGCGAACACGGGCATCCAGGCGACCGCCTGCTCGCCCGTATAGAGCATCCGCCGGCCGTCCGCGATCTCCTCGCCGATCAGGTCCGCCAGCAGGCCGCGCCCATGCTCTTGCCAGTAGGCGCTCTGCTGCGCGAGCTCGCGCGCCGGGACGGGCGGGATGAACGGATAGGCGTAGATCTGCCCGTGCGGATGATGGAGCGTCACCCCCACCTCGACGCCGCGGTTCTCGAACGGCATCACGTAGTCGATATCGTCCCGTTTTCCCAGCTCGCGGTAGCGGTCCGCCCAGACCTCCAGGAGCTCCTCCAGATGCCAGAGGGGGAGCGCGCCCAGGGAGGAGGCCGGGTCCTGGGTGAAGACCACGACCTCGCAGGCCCCCTTGCCCGGCCGGGTGGGGACGATGGCGGGCGGCGCCGGCTCCTCGGCGTGCTCGGTCAGGGTGGGGAAACGGTTCTCGAACACGGCCACGTCGTACTCGCCGGGCGGCAGCTCGGTCGGATGGGCGGGGTCCGTGGTGGGCGCCAGCGGGTTGTACTCGGGCGGCGGCAGGAAGGTGCGGTTCTGGCGATGGCTGGCGTAGGCCACCCACTCGCCGCGCAACGGGTGCCAGCGCAGATGGGTCTTGGTGCCGGGAGGATCGGTCCCCGGGCTGGTCGCCTGGATGCCCTCCGCGATCGGGTGCCGCGCGTAGAGGATCAATTGCCGGCCGTCGGGCTTGATCAAAACCTTTTTATACATCCCGCGGTCTCATTCCTCATTCGTCACTCGTCCGGAGCGTGAGGGTCGTGGCGGGTGCCGGCGCCGCCGATCCCGGCCGCCACCTTGCTGGACTGTTGCGGCAAGACCTGCCCGCGCGTCGCGGCCGCCATCTCCTCCAGGGAGAATTTGGGGGTGCGGTCCGCCCGCAGCAGCCCGTTGGCTTCCTGATAGGTATCCGTGAATTGCGTATAGCAGAACCCCGAAAACAGAGAGAGCGAGCTCACCGCGGCGAGCAGCTCCCGGTAGCGCTCCGCGAGATCCTCGCCGCTCTGGGCCCGCGAATATCCCCAGGTCCCCTTGGCCTTCGATTCGGTGATGCCGCCGAATTCGGTGAGCATCACCGGCAGGGCGTCGGCCACGTGCTCCTCCAGCACCAGCAGCCGGCCGCCGGGGCGCTCCTGCTTGAGGAGCCGGGGGAGGATGTCCTCCGCGTGATAGCGCTCCAAGATCCGCTCCGGATCGCCGTCGTAGTCGTGGATGCCGATGATATCCGTGGCGATGCTCTCCCAGCCGTCGTTGCCGATCACCGGCCGGGTCGGATCGAGCGTCTTGGTGAGATGGAAGAGGGCGCGCACCCAGTTGCGCTCCGCCAGGTTATCCGGCAGGTTCGGCACTCCCCAGGATTCGTTGAACGGGACCCAGGCGATGATGCACGGATGGCTGAGGTCGCGGCGCACGGCTTCCATCCACTCGCGGGTCAGCCGCTGGATCGAGCGCTTGGTGAAGCGGTAGGCGCTCGGCATCTCCTCCCAGACCAGCAGCCCCAGGCGGTCGGCCCAGTAGAGGAAGCGCGGGTCCTCGATCTTCTGGTGCTTGCGCACGCCGTTGAAGCCCATGGCCTTCACCAGCTCGACGTCGCGCTGGAGGGCGGCGTCGCTGGGCGGCGTCAGGCCGCTCTCGGGCCAGTACCCCTGATCGAGCACCAGGCGCAGGTAGTAGGGGCGGCCGTTGAGCACCAGGCGGTTCCCCTGCACGGCGATCGAGCGCAGGGCCGTGTAGCTCCTGACCGTGTCGAGCGGCTCCTCGCGCCCGGCCCAGAGGTGCAGGTGGGCCTCGATCAGGGTCGGCTTCTCGGGGCTCCAGAGCAGCTCGTTGCGGAAGTCGTCGATCCCCGGATCGGAGAGGGCGATCCGGCGGTGCACCTCGCCGGCCACCACCTTGTAGGTGTCGTCGGCGAGGAGCTGGCCGCTCGCCCACAGCTTGACGCTCAGCCAGAGCCGCTCGCGGGGCTCCCCTTCCACCCAGGCCTCGAAGCCGATCTCCCAGCGCTCCAGGTTGGGGATCCAGCGCACGCTGCCGATCCAGGTCGCGGGGACCCTCTCCAGCCAGACCGTCTGCCAGATGCCGGTGGTGCGCGGATACCAGATCGAGTGCGGCTCGAGCTTCCAGTCCTGCTTGCCGCGCGGCTTGGCGAGGTCGGCCGGATCGTCGTCCGCCCGCAGGATCACCGTCTGGGGGCCGTCCTCGACCAGCAGGTCGGTCAGATCGAGCGAGAACGGCGTATAGCCCCCCTCGTGGCAGCCGGCGAGAGCGCCGTTCACCCACACGGTCGCCGCCCAGTCCACGGCGCCGAAGTGGAGGAGCAGGCGCTCGTTCTTCCCCAGGGGCGGGACGTCGAAGGCGCGGCGGTACCAGCACCGGCGGTAGAAGCCGGTGTCGCCGACGCCGCTCGCCGCGGTCTCGGGCGCGAAAGGGACGGTGATCGTGCCGTTCCACTCCACCTCCCGCGGGGTGCGCCAGAGGGCGTCCGCGTCGATGACGAAGTCCCAGGTCCCGTTCAGGGAGGTCCAGGATTCGCGCTGCAACAGGGGACGGGGGTGGCCGTGTCCGGCGGCGGCCTTGGGTTTGCGGGTTCCTGAGCGTCTGGCCATGGTCAGGGGGGGATTGGGTGCAAGACGTGAGCCAAATCATTAGAATCCCCTCCAGGAGGATCACCCCCATTCCCGTCTACGATCCCCGTCCCGAAGCCGTCCAACTGGAGCTGTTCACCCATCGCTTCGCGGCCATCGCGCGGCAGATGGGGGAGCGGCTCCAGCGCACAGCGGTCTCGACCAACGTCAAAGAGCGGCTCGACTTCTCCTGCGCCCTGCTCGATCCGGCGGGCGAGCTGGTGGTCAACGCGCCGCACATCCCCGTCCATCTCGGGGCTCTGGGCCTCTGCGTGCGGCGGCTGCGCGAGACGATCGCCATGGAGCCGGGCGACGTGGTGGTGACCAACCATCCCGGATTCGGCGGCTCCCACCTGCCGGACGTGACCGTGGTGACCCCCGTCTACGAGGAAGAAGAGGGTGGCACCCTGCTCGGCACCCTTCTGGGATATGTAGCCAGCCGCGCCCACCACGCCGAGATCGGAGGGATCCGCCCCGGCTCGATGCCCCCCGGCGCGCGGCGGCTGATCGAGGAGGGGGTGGTGATCCCGCCGGCGTACTTGATCCGGAGGGGGGAGCCCCGCTGGGACGAGATGCGCCGCCTCCTGCTCGAAGCCCCTTTCCCGACCCGGGCCGTGGAGGAGAACCTGGCCGACCTGCGCGCTGCCGTGGCGGCCAGCCACCGGGGGGCCGAAGCGC
>QHVW01000427.1 GCA_003223675.1 Acidobacteriota bacterium | reverse complement strand
GTGGTCTTCCGCTACGTGACGCCGGAGGGCGCGCGCGCGGACGCCGATCCCCAGTGGAACCCCAACGGCGCGGCGCGGGCCATCGCCGGCATCTGCAACGCCGGGGGGAACGTGCTCGGCATGATGCCCCATCCGGAACGCTGCTCCGAGCCGATCCTCGGCAACACGGACGGGCTCACCCTCCTCGCCAGCGCCGTGGAGGCCGGGAGCCAGGTGCTGGGGGCCCGCCGATGAAAGGGGATCAATCGACCGTCCTCCAGGAGCCCGCGGTCAATGCCGAGACCGCCCGCTCGATCGGCTTGACCGAGGACGAATTCGAGCGGCTGCGCAAGATCCTCGGCCGCGATCCCAACTGGACCGAGCTCGGCATCACCTCCGCCCTGTGGAGCGAGCACTGCTCCTACAAGTCCTCCAAGATCTACCTCCGCGAATTCCCCACCGGGGGGCCGCACGTGCTCCAGGGACCGGGCGAGAACGCCGGGGTGGTCGACATCGGCCACGGCTGGGTCGCCGTGTTCAAGATGGAGTCGCACAACCATCCGAGCTTCATCGAGCCCTACCAGGGGTCGATGACCGGCGTCGGGGGCATCCTGCGCGACATCTTCACCATGGGCGCCCGCCCGATCGCCTGCATGGACGCCCTGCGCTTCGGCGAGATCGACGCCCCCCGCATGCGCTTCCTGATCGACGGCGTGGTGCGCGGCATCGGTGACTACGGCAACTGCGTGGGCATCCCGACCGTGGGGGGCGAGACCGGCTTCCACCGCTGCTACAATGGCAACATCCTGGTCAACGCCTTCGCCCTGGGGATCGCCCGGCGCGATCGCATCTTCCACGCGCGGGCGAGCGGCGCCGGGAATCCCCTTCTCTACGTGGGGAGCCGCACCGGGCGGGACGGCATCCACGGCGCCACCATGGCCTCGGAGGCGTTCGACAAAGAGAGCGCGCAGAAGCGGCCGACCGTGCAGGTGGGAGATCCCTTCACCGAGAAGATCCTCCTCGAGGCCTGCCTGGAGGCGATGCGCACCGGCGCCATCGTGGCCATCCAGGACATGGGCGCCGCCGGGCTCACCAGCTCGACCTTCGAGATGGCCGGCCGCGGCGGCACGGGCCTCCATCTCGATCTGGACCACGTCCCCCTGCGCCAGCCCGGGCTCACCCCGTACGAGATGATGCTCTCCGAGTCGCAGGAGCGCATGGTGCTGGTGGCGAAGAAGGGGCGGGAGGAGGAGCTGGAGAAGGTCTTCCGCCGCTGGGGGCTGGAGGTGGCGAGCATCGGCGAGGTGACCGGCACCGGCCGCGCCGTCCTCACCTGGCACGGCGAGACGGCGGCCGACATCCCCATCCGGCCGCTCACCGAGGAGGCGCCCGTCTACCGCCGGCCGGTGGCCGAGCCGGCCGATCTCGCCGAGCGCTGGCGCGCCCCCGAGGTGCCGCAGCCGTCCGATCCCCGGGAGGCGCTGGAGAAGCTGCTCGCCACGCCCGAATTCGCCAGCAAGGCCTGGATCTGGACCCAATACGACTCTACCGTGCGCACCAATACCGTGCAGGGTCCTGGAGGTGACGCCGCCGTGCTGCTGCTCAAGGGGACCCCCTCCGGCCTCGCCATGACCTGCGACGTCAACCCGGTCTACTGTTATTTCGATCCCCGCCGCGGTGGGGCGCAGGCGGTGGCCGAGGCGGTGCGCAACCTCGCAGCCGTGGGCGCCGAGCCGGTCGGCCTCACCGACTGCCTCAACTTCGGCAATCCGGAGCGGCCGGAGATCTCCTGGCAGTTCCGCGAGGCGGTGCGCGGCATGTCCGACGCCTGCCGGGCGCTCGGCGTGCCGGTGATCTCGGGGAACGTCTCCTTCTACAACGAAACCGAAGGAGCCTCGATCTATCCCACGCCGGCGATCGCCATGGTGGGGGTGATCCCCAATCTCTCCGGGCTGTCCGAGGCGACGTTCCAGGGCCCGGGGGACCGCGTCGTCCTCCTCGGCGAAGACCGCTCCGAATTCGGCGGCGCGGCCTACCTGCGCCTGCTCCACGGCATCGAGCAGGGGCGCCCGCCGGAGGTCGACCTCGACGCCGAGCTCCGCCTGGCGAAGCTCCTGCGCTCCCTGATCGCCCGGGGGCTGCTCAGGACGGCGCACGACCTCTCCGAAGGAGGATTCCTGATCTCGCTCGCCGAGGCCTGCTTCGGCCGCCGCCCCATGGGCGTCCGGGTCGAGGTGCCGCTTGACGGCGCGGACCTCTTCTCCGAGTCGCAGGGGCGGGCGATCGTGGCCTGCCCGCCCGCCGCGCTCGACCGGGTGCTCCAAGCGGCGGCAGAGGCCGGGGTGCCCGCGCGCGAGATCGGCGAGACCGGCGGCGACGTCCTGGAGGTGCGGTCGGGCGGGGAGACGTTCCGCGCTCCGGTCGCCGGTCTGCATGAGATCTGGTCGACCGCCCTGCCGAAGGCGTTGGGGCTGTAGCCTCCGGTTATGCGAGAATTTCGGGGCCGGACCTTTCGTTAAAGAGAGCGGGACCCGGGCGGGGATACCGTCCGGGTCCGACCGTTTTCTTCAGCAGGACGGAATCGAATCCATGTGTGGAATCTTCGGTATCGACGGCTGTGACGACGCGGCCAACCTGACCTACCTGGGGCTCTACGCGCTCCAGCATCGCGGCCAGGAGAGCACCGGCATGGTCTCGTGGGACGGCCGGCAGCTCCATCTGGAGCGCGGCATGGGTCACGTCTCCGACATCTTCAAGGAGAACGTGATCGCCCGTCTCCCCGGCCGCCGGGCGATCGGACATACCCGCTACTCCACGGCCGGATCGAGCGTGGTGGCCAACGCGCAGCCGATCGCGGTGAAGACCTCGATGGGGCCGGTCAGCATCGTCCACAACGGCAATCTGGTGAACCCGGGGGAGATCCGGGAGCGCCTGGAGCTGGAGGGGTCGATCTTCCAGACCACCAGCGACACCGAGGTCATCCTCCACCTGATGGCGCGCAATCCGCGCCCGGACATCGTCGAGTCGTTCATGGCGGCCCTGGAGCAGGTGCGCGGCGCCTACTCCCTGCTGCTGGTGACCGACCAGTGCCTGATCGCGGCCCGCGACCCCAACGGCCTGCGGCCGCTGGTGCTCGGCGACCGCGACGGCTGTCCGTGCTTCGCCTCCGAGACCTGCGCCTTCGACCTGCTGGGCGCGCGGTTCGTGCGCGAGGTGGAGCCGGGGGAGGTGGTGGTGGCGCGCGACGGCAACGTCGAGACCTACCACCTGTCGGAGCACCCCCAGCCGGCCCGCTGCATCTTCGAGCACGTCTACTTCGCCCGTCCGGACAGCCGGGTGTTCGGCGACTCGGTGGCCCAGACGCGGCTGCGCATGGGGGCCCGCCTGGCCCGCGAGGCGCCGGCGCCGGCGGACATCGTCGTCCCGGTGCCGGACAGCGGCCTCTACGCCGCCATGGGCTACAGCCGGGAGTCGGGCCTGCCGCT
>QHVW01000426.1:1946-5592 GCA_003223675.1 Acidobacteriota bacterium | reverse complement strand
AAACCCGAACCCTCAATCCCACTCCGACGACGACCTCTGGGAAGGCCAGGCTACGCCCTCAGCTCCGCCGTCGCCAAAAACCGCGGCGCCTTCCGCACCTTCGTGGCCTGCTCGAAGGCGAAGGCGAGCTTGATCAGCGTGGGCTCGCTCCAGGCCTTGCCGATGAACGAGACCGCCAGCGGGAGGCCGAAGGCGAAGCCGGCGGGGACGGTGATGCTCGGGTAGCCAGCCACCGCGGCGAGGGAGGAGGTGCTCCCCGTATCCGTATCGCCGTTGACGAGGTCGATCAGCCAGGCGGGGCCGCCGGTGGGGGTCACGAGGGCGTCCAGCTTGTGCTTGGCCAGCATGGCGTCGATCCCCTCAGTCCGGAAGTGGCGGCGGCAGGCCGCGAGCGCCTTGTTGTAGGCCGGATCGGTGAGCGGCCCCTTGGCCTCCGCCTGCAGGAAGATCTCCTGGCCGAAATAGGGCATCACCCGGTCGCGGTGGCGCTCGTTGAATTCGATCACCTCTTTGAGGGTGTGGACGGGGGCCTTGGGGCCGAGATCCGCGAGATAGCGGTTGAGGTCCGCCTTGAGCTCGTAGAGGAGGACCTCGAATTCGGCGTTGCCAGCCTTTCCCTCGGAGGGCATCTTGACCGGATCGACGATCGTGGCGCCGGCCGCCTTCATCGCCGCCACGGCCGCGGCGAGGACAGGGGGGATCAGCGGGTTCTTGTCGAGCGAGCTGGAGTGGTAGACGCCGATGCGCGCGCCCTTCAATCCTCCAGGATCGAGGAATTTCGTGTAGTCGGTCAGCGCCTTGCCGCGGCTCGGGAGGGTGGCCTCGTCGCGCTCGTCCACGCCGGTCATGGCGCCCAGGAGGATCGCGGCGTCGGCCACGGTGCGGGCCATGGGGCCGGTGGTGTCCTGGGTGTGGGAGATGGGGATGACCCCGGAGCGGCTGAGCAGGCCCACGGTGGGCTTGATGCCCACGATGCCGCAGATCGAGGAGGGGGAGACGATCGAGCCGTCGGTCTCCGAGCCCACGGCGGCGGCGCAGAGATTGGCCGCGGCCGCCACGGCCGAGCCCGAGCTGGAGCCCGAGGCGTTGCGGTCGAGCGCGTAGGGGTTGCGGCACTGCCCGCCGCGGCTGCTCCAGCCGCTGCTGGAGCGGGTGGAGCGGATGTTGGCCCACTCGGAGAGGTTCGCCTTGCCGAGGAGGATCGCGCCGGCCTCGCGCAGACGGGCGGCGACAAAGGAGTCGCGCGCGGGGATCGAGCCTTCGAGGGCGAGCGAGCCGGCGGTGGTGGTCATCCGGTCCGCGGTCGCGATGTTGTCCTTGATCAGGATCGGAATGCCGTGCAGGGGCCCGCGGGGTCCCTTGGCGCGCCGCTCGGCGTCGAGCGCGTCGGCGATGGCGAGCGCCTCCGGGTTGACCTCGATCACCGCCCGCAGCTCCGGGCCCTTGGTATTCAGCTCGTCGATGCGGGCCAGGTACTTCTCGGTGATCGAATGCGCGGTCTCCTTGCCGGATTGCATCGCCTTCAGGAGATCGGCGATCGTCGTCTCCGCCAGCTCGAACGGCGCCGGAGAGGCCGGGGCTGGAGCGGCGGCAGCGGGAGCCGTGGGGAAGAGCAGAGGCCGGGCCGCGGCAAGCGCGCCGCCGGCCAGACCCACCTTCATCAGAGCGCGGCGCGTCCAGGCGCCGGTGAAGCCGTCGTCCTGTTCTTTCAACGTGGTCTCCTTGAGCGCGGATCTTAGCTCAAAAAACGAACATGCCCACTGCGGCGGCAAACATGAGCAGGGCCGTCAATCCCACCAGGACCTGGGCCGGCTTCGAGCTCGGCTGCCCCAGCATGATGGCCGAATCCATGGCGACGATCAGGATGCCCACCAGCAGGAAGGGGGCGAGTAGGCCGTTGATGATCGCCGACCAGAAGAGGAGGCGGATGGCGTTGACCTTGAAGAAGTCCAGCACGACACCGGCCACAGTGGAGAGGATGATGATCGAATAGAACCCGCGCGCCTGCCAGAGCTTCCGGTCGAGCCCCTGGCGCCAGTGGAAGGTGTCGGCGATGGCGTAGGCCGATGAGCCGGCAAGGGTCGGGATGGCCAGGAAGCCGACGCCGAAGATGCCGATCGTATAGAGCGCGGCGGCGAAATCGCCGGCGAACGGCCGCAGAGCGGATGCGGCTTCCGCCGAAGTCTGGATGTGGGTCAGCCCGTGGATGTGGAGGGTCAGCGCCGTGGTCAGCATGACGAAGAACATGACCAGGATCGAGGAGAAGGCGCCGAAGCTCACGTCGAGCTTCCGGTCCAGGATCTCCTCCCGGGTCGCGCCCTCGCGGCGGGCGAGCGTGGTGCGGCCGAGAGCCTTCTCTTCCTCGACCTCCTCCGCGGTCTGCCAGAAAAAGAGATAGGGGCTGATCGTGGTGCCCAGCAGGGCGACGAGGGTGGACCAGCCGTCCTTGGTCCGCGGCAGGGAGGGGGTGAGCGTGTCGTGGAGGACCTTCCCCCATTCCGGACGCAGGAGCAGCGCCGTGATCACGTAGGCGCAGAGGGCCAGGGCCAGCCATTTGAGGACCGTGGCGATCCGCCGGTAGGGGAGCGCGATGGTGGCGGTGACGATGAGCACGGCGAACAGGCTGACGTAATAGTGGGAGCTGATCCCGGTGAGCATCCCCGCCGCGTCGGCCATGCCGGCCAGGTCGGCCGCGACGTTGAGGCTGTTGGCGGCGAGCAGGCTGAGCGCGACAAGGATGAGGAGCCAGCGCGGGAAGCGGTCGCGCAGCACGCGGGCCAGCCCCTTGCCGGTGACCATGCCGATGCGCGCGCACGTCATCTGGACCACCGCCATCAGGGGCCAGGTGAGGAGGGCCGTCCAGAGGAACGCGGTACCGAACTGCGCCCCCGCGATGGAATAGGTGGCGATGCCCGACGGATCGTCGTCCGCCGCGCCGGTGATCACGCCTGGACCGAGCGCCGCGAAGAACCGGCGGACGGGATGCTTCGCCTTGGCCATGGAGTCTCCCGGGTACGCGCCTGCCGTGCCGGAAGTCTATAACCTTCCGAGCTCAGGACGGCCCGCAGGGAGGGAGGAGGCCTGGATCGGGTATGCTCTACCCATGCCCTTCGACCCCCGAAATTTCGAGATCGTGGATGACGAGATGGCTGCGGTCTTCCGGACCATGAGTGGGGCCCAGCGTCTGAAAATCGCGAACGACATGTCCCACCTGAGCTGCTTTACATCCGGCGCCCTGAAGGCCGGTGATAGCATTTCCCCAATGACTGGCCCGGTTCTCCTCTCCTGCGAAAGGAAAAAACTTTCATGATGCGTCGTTCCCTGGGATTCCCCCTCCTCTCGGCCTGTCTGGTGCTCTCGCTCGTGTCCTGTGCCTCGGCGCCGCCGGCCGCGGCTCCAGGCTCCAAGGCTTCCGGCCAGAAGGCTGCGGCGCCGAGCTCCAAGGCTTCCGGCCAGAAGGCTGCGGCGCCGAGCTCCATCAATCTGCTCTGCCATGAGGGGGCCCGGGCCGTCCGGTTCGACAAGATGGGGGTTCCGGACGGCGAGCAGCCGGTCGACGTCGCCCTGACCCGCGGGTCCACCTGGATCCTCTTCGACAGCGGACGGGTGCTCCAGCTCAGCCGCGGCGGCGAGAGCCTGAAGGTGC
>QHVW01000426.1:0-1885 GCA_003223675.1 Acidobacteriota bacterium | reverse complement strand
GAGCACCGTGAAGCTCCAGCGCAAGATTGAAGGCCAGGGGGGCTATTCGGGCCTCGTCGTCGGCCGGGACGCGATCTACGCCCAGCCGACCTGCGCCGAGACGGCGGTGTGGCGGCTCGACCGCTCGGGCCGGCTCCTGGGGACGTCCTTCAACGCGCCGCCGAAGAAGGACGACGAGACTCAGGTGGTCATGCCGGGCAGAGGACCTCACAGCGCCTGTTACTCGGTGAGGCTCGAGCGGGACGATCAGGGGCACGTCCTGGCCTGGGACCGCCTGAAGCGGACGGCCTATCAGGTCGACGACCAGGGGAATTGGTCTCCGGTCCAGTCGCCCCTCTTCGCCCATTTCAAGGAGTATGGCTCCGACATGACACTCAAAGGAGTGGACGTCGGAGAGCAGTCGGTCTTCGTGGGCAACTACACCGCGAAAGAGCGGGCCCGGGGGCACGACACCGTCCTCTATCTTCCCGGAGAAAACGCCTCCCGGGAGGTGCTCATGCCCTGCAACGGCTTCGCCGTGCGGCGGGTGGCCGCGGACGCCACCGGCTACTCCGCGGTAACCGACCGCTTCCTGATCCTCGGGGACATGGCGAGCGCCCCGGATCTACCGTGAATCAGGAGGACAGATAGCGATCGATGTCCAGAGCACCGTGAAAGACGCCGAGGATCGTAACATCCCCGTCCTGCATCCGAAGCGCCGCGGCAGGGTTATCCCTGGCGATGTAGTCGTAGATCTCACGAAGCCAGCGCTCGGCTTCAAGAGTCCACCTTATCTGGCCCATGAAGAGATTCTCGCCGTCATCTCCTCGTGACTGATCGTGCGCCCGCTCTCCGCATCCGCGAGCCCCCGATCCACCATACGGGCAAAGGCGAGCTCCCGCAGAATCTCATCGTAGGAGCTGTCCTCCGGTTGATCCTGAACGAGCTGAAGCAACTTCTGTTTGGCAGTCATCTGAACCAAGGAATGGTCCTCCTCAAGGTCATTTTAACCGACGACCGGCGTCAGTGGCGCTTTGCGTTCTTCCACCCCGTCCACCCCGGCCCGCGCACCACGCGGCCGGCGGCGGCGCCGGTGGGCTCGCCGTCCTTGAGCACCTGCACGCCGTTGACGAAGACCTGCCGGACGCCCGTGGCGTACTGGTGGGGCTTGTCGTAGGTGGCGTGGTCCGCGATCTTCGCCGGATCGAAGACCACCACGTCGGCGAAGTATCCGGCCTTGAGCAGGCCCCGGTCGCGGACCTTGAGGTTCCCGGCCGGCAGCGAGGTGAGCTTGCGGACCGCCTCCTCCAGCGGGATCACCTTCTCGTCGCGCACGTAGTGCCCCAGCAGGCGGGCGACGTTGCCGTAGGTGCGCGGGTGGGCGTTGGACTTCAGGAAGACCCCTTCGGCCGAGGGGGCCTCGGCGTCCGAGCCGAAGCTCACCCAGGGGATGGCGATCTGCTTTTTGACGTTGTCCTCGGACATCAGGAAGTAGATGGTGCCGACCCGGCTGTCGTCCTCGATCACCAGGTCCATGGCGGTCTCCTCGGGCGACTTGCCGCGCATCCTGGCGATCTCGCCCAGCGTCTTGCCGGTGAGCGGCTTCAGCTTGTCGTTCTTGAAGGCGACGAGGAGGATCCCGTCCGGCCCGGCGGCGGTGAAGAGGTTCTCCCAGGCGTCGGTCGGGGTCTCCATCTCCTTCTTGACTCGCTCGCGGATGGCGGGTTCCTTGAGGCGCGTGAGCCAGGCCTCCAGGCCTCCTTCCTGGACCCAGGGGGGCATCGACGCGTCGAGGCCGGTGGCGCCCGCGGTGTAGGTGTACATGTCGGCCGTGATCTTGAGGCCGGAGGCGCGGGCGTCCTCGACTTTCTTGATGGCGGCGTCGAGCTTCCCCCAGTTCGGTTTG
>QHVW01000425.1:2666-6879 GCA_003223675.1 Acidobacteriota bacterium | reverse complement strand
ATCTCGTCGCCGATAGCGATCGCCTCCCTCGCGGGGATGCCGCTGTCCCGTAACACCGCCCGGAGCTTCGGCCGCTTGCCGAATATCGAGGCGCCGCAGGCGTAGCACCGGATCAGCCCTGCATTCTCGGGGCCGAGGACCCGGCGGACGTTTTCGCGGGAATTCGAGGTGACCACCGCCAGCTCGACCCCCTGCCGGGCCAACTCGCGCAGGACCCGGTCCATGCCGGGAAACAGGCCGATGCGGCCGATGTCCGCGGCCATCTCCCGCCGCATCTGGTGGGCGATCCGCGGCAGCTTCCACGCGGGCACGCCGAGCGCCCCCATGACCTGCCGGGCCGACTGTCCGCGCAGCGTCTCGATCTCGGGCTCCTCGATGCGCCGGAACCCGTGCTCGTCCGCGAAGCGGTTCACCACGCCGAGGAACCAGGCATAGGAATCGGCCAGGGTGCCGTCGAAGTCGAAAAGGGCCAGTCGGTATCTCAATCCTCCTCCTGCCCTTCCGTCTCCTCCGCATCCTCCTCCGCGATCTCTCTCCCGGCGAGCTCCTCCACGTGGTCCACCCCCGGCGGGCCGCTGCGCTTCAGGTAGACCCGGAAGCGGTCGAAGAGGGCGCGCTGATTCTCCGGGGAGCGGGTGGCGAGGAAGATCTTCGAGTCGCCGGGGAGGGTGCCGGCCACCTCCGGCCAGGCTTCGTTGTCGATCGCCTCGGCCACCATCTTGCCCGCGTTCGGGCTGGTGGTGATGATCGCCATGTAGGGCCCGGCGGCGGAGACCCCCTGGATCAGGCCGAGGACCCCCTCGAAGTCTCCCGCCCCCACCTCCCGCCAGGGCTTGAGCACGTAGCGCCCGTTGACCCGGCGGATCCCCAGCTCCTGGAGGTCCCGGCTGATGCTCGACTGGGTCGTCCTGATCCCGATCTTCCGCAGCCGGTCCACCAGATCGGATTGCGCGCCGACCGGCTGCTCGGTGATCAGATCCCCGATCGCCTCCAGCCGCCGCTTCTTCTCCTTCGTCATCGGCATGGGCCTCTTCTCCTTGGTTATACAGATCTTATGTCATACCCAACCGATCCGCAACCGATCTGCAAGTTAGGGGCTTGACATCAAATCTCCTTCTATGCATCATACTGTCCAGCAGTACGGCATAGATGCACTTCTGATTCCATAACCGTCCGGCGGCTCCCAGGCCTTTCAGCCTGGGTATCGGGAATAGAGCCGCCAGACGGGAGGAACGATCCCAAGACCGGATTTCCGGCGCCACGAAGGCGCCGGATGATCGAGCCCTGAAGGCTCAAAGGAGAAAGACCATGTCGCAACAGTACTCGGAGACCATCGGAAACCTGGCGCGGCTGACCGCCGCTCTGGGCGCGAACGCCACGGAGATCCCTCATCTGGAGGGGATCCGCGTCCGGCTGGAGAAGATCCTGGCCGACGCCCAGGAGACGGCCAAGCAGCAGGCCGCGCTCATCGCCAGCAAACAGGAGGCGAGCAAGAAGCTCAAGTCGCTGGCCAGGGAGGGGGTGCGGGCCGCCACCGGCGTACAGAAGCTGCTTCAGGAGCACTATGGCCTGGGGTCTGAAAAGCTCGCGGAGTTCGGCATGCAGCCGTTCCGCGGCCGGAAGGTCAAGAAGGCGGAGCCGAAGCAGCCCGGCACGCCGACCTCTCCCCCTCCCACCGCCCATTCCACCAACCCCAATCTGTAGTCCGCGGTTGATCCGGGGCGCGCGACGTCGGCGCGCCCTTTTTTTGTTCCTTGCCGTGCGGCAAGGCTGCATTCCGCAGGACGCGGCAAGCTTCTCCAGGGCGCGGCAAGCTTCTCCAGGACGCGGCAAGCTTCTCCAGGACGCGGCAAGCTTCTCCAGGGCGCGGTAACGCCCTACGCCGGCGGCATCCGGCAGGTGTCGCCGCCCGCGGCGGGCAGGTAGCACTCGCGGACGTAGTCCATCACCATGCGGTCGGCGTTGTAGCGCCAGGCCAGGGTGCGCATGGCGCGCTTGACGCGGGCCATCCAGCGGTGGGGGACGCTCTGGGCGCCGGGGTTGGCGTGGCGGTCGTAGTAGAGCGGCACCACCTCGCGCTCCAGCACCTCGAACAGGGCCTGGGCGTCCCGCTCGTCCTGGACTTCCGGGTCGGCGTGGATCTCGCCGTTGCCGATCGCGAAGCCGTTGCCGCCGTCGTAGGCCTCGGCCCACCAGCCGTCGAGGATCGAGCAGTTGAGCACGCCGTTGAGGATGCACTTCTGGCCGCTGGTGCCGCACGCCTCCAGAGGGCGCCGCGGGGTGTTCAGCCAGACGTCCACCCCCTGCACGAGCTGCCGGGCCACGTGCATGGTGTAGTTCTCGATGAACACGATCCTGCCCGCGAAGCGGGGATCCTTCTCCAGGTTCGCCACCCTTTGGGCGAGCGCCTTGCCGCCGGTGTCGCGCGGATGGGCCTTGCCGGCGTAGACGATCTGCACCGGCCGCTCCGGGTGGTTGATCAGCCGGTCGAGGCGGTCGAGGTCCTGGAACAGCAGGTCGGCCCGCTTGTAGGTGGCGAAGCGGCGGGCGAAGCCGAGGGTGAGCGCCTCCGGGTCGAGCGGCTCGCGCTCCGGTCGGGCAAGCCCCAGCCGCTCCCGGCGGTCGGCCAGGCGGCGGCGGGCGAAGGCGAACAGCCGCGCCTTGAGCACCTGATGGACCTCCCAGAGCTCGGCGTCGCGCATGCGGTCGATGCGCGTCCAGAGATCGGCGTGGGAGATGCGGTCGAGCCAGCGCGGCCCCAGGTGCTGGAGCAGCAGCGAGTACATGTCCGCCGCCATCCAGGTGCGCACGTGGACGCCGTTGGTGATGTGGCCGATCGGCACCTCCTCCTCGGTCTTGTTCGCGTAGAGACCCTGCCACATCTTGCGCGACACCCGGCCGTGCAGGGCCGAGACGCCGTTCGCGCGCCGGGTGAGCTTGAGGGCCAGCACCGTGGGGCAGAAGGGGGCGTTGGGGTCTCCGGGGTGCTCGGAGCCGAGGGCCATCACCTCGTCGATGGGCATCTTGAGCCCGCGGGCGAGCGCCTCCAGGTGGGAGCTGGCGAGGTCGGCCCGGAAGCGGTCGTGCCCCGCCTCGACCGGCGTGTGGGTGGTGAAGCAGCTCATCGCCGCCACCTCGCGCAGCGCCTCGGAGGGCTCCAGCCCCTGCTCCTCGACGAGCTCCCGCCCGCGCTCCAGCAGGGCGAAGGCGGAGTGCCCTTCGTTGAGATGGAGCACCGAGGGCTTGATCCCCACCACGCCGAGGGCCCGGTGGCCGCCCACGCCGAGCAGGATCTCCTGCTGGATGCGGGTCTCCTGGTCGCCGCCGTAGAGGCGGGCGGTGAGCGCCTGGTCGTCGGCGGAATTGGCGTCGTCCCGGGCGTCGAGCAGCAGGAGGTCGCTGCGCCCCACGCGCACGCGCCAGATCTTGAGGAAGACGTCCCGCCCGGGGAGCTCGACGCTGAAGCGCGCCTGCGCGCCGTCCTCCCCCACGAGCACCGGCTCGACGGGGAGCTCAGGGGTCGCGATCGGCTCGTAGAGGTCCTGCTGCCAGCCGTTCTCGTCGATGAGCTGGTGGACGTACCCCTCGTGATAGAGGAGGCCGATGCCGGCCACCGGCGCCCCCAGGTCGCTCATGCTCTTCAGGTGGTCCCCCGCCAGCACACCGAGGCCTCCCGAGTAGATGGGCAGGGATTGATGGAGGCCGAACTCGGCCGAGAAGTAGGCCACCGGCCGGGCGAGGATGGGCCCGGCGTGGACCATGCCCCAGCTCTCGCCGCCGTGCAGATAGCTCTGCAGGCGCCGGTGGGCCTGGTTGATGCGGGTCTGCATCTCCAAGTCCTGCACCCGGCGGCCGATCTCCTCCTGGGAGACCCGCTGCAAGAGGGCGACGGGGTTGTGGTAGACGAGGCTCCAGGTCTCGGGATCGATCTCGCGGAAGATGGCGCGGATGTCGGGCTGCCAGGACCACCAGAGGTTCTGGGCCAATTCATGCAGCTTCTGGAAGGTTCCGTCGGTCGGTTCGTTCATTCGGCCGGGCACTATATCCCGGGCGAACGGGAAGGCCAAAAGGTCCGGAAACCGATTACGGCTCTTCCTTGTGACGGAATCACGAAAGAGGAGCATAATCGGGAAGCATCAGGGGCTTGCGTCATTCACTGAGCTCAAGTAGCCTCCGAGGTTCGTGGGGAAACTTGCCCCCCCCCCCCCCCCCC
>QHVW01000425.1:0-2657 GCA_003223675.1 Acidobacteriota bacterium | reverse complement strand
CATTTATGAGCCGAAGGTTGGCGAGCAGGACGCCGCTTATTCAGCCACGGGATGACGTCCCGCCGAACGCGACCGCGCGGCCCCGGCACGTCGTGGCCCTCGCCGCGTCCGCGGGAGGGCTGGCGGCGTTGAGCCGGATCCTCTCCGCGCTCCCCGCCGGCTTCCCGGCTCCCATCCTCGTCCTCCAGCACCTCGACCCTCGCCACCCCAGTTGGCTGGCGGAGATCCTCGGCAAGCGCACCGGGCTGCGGGTCGCCCAGGCGCGGGCGGGCGAGCCGCTCGCCGCCGGGACGGTGCTCATCGCGCCGCCGGGCCACCACCTGCTGGTGGGGGCGGACGGCGTGCTGGCCCTGGCGGACACCGATCGCGTCCAGTTCTCGCGGCCGTCGGCCGACGTGCTCTTCGCCTCGCTCGCGGAGAGCTGGGGGCCGGGCGCCATCGCGGTGGTGCTCTCGGGGAGGGGCCTGGACGGCGCCGACGGGGTGCGCGCCATCAAGCGCCGCGGCGGCACGGTGATCGTGCAGGACGAGGCGAGCGCCGAGCACGCTGGCATGCCGAGTGCAGCGATCCTCAGTGGAGCCGCCGACCAGATCCTGCCACTCGACAGCATCGCGGCGGCGCTCGTTGAATTGACCGGTGGGAGGTCCCTTTGAGCACGGAGGAACGGCAGCGCGCGCCCGTGGAGGAGCCGCGAAAGAACGACTTTGTGAAGCTCCTCGAGTATCTCAAGGACACCCGCGGCTTCGACTTCTCCGGCTACAAGCTGTCGAGCCTCATGCGCCGGGTGCAGAAACGCATGCAGCAGGTCGGCGTCACCTCCCACTCCGACTACATCGACTTCCTCGAGGTCCACCCCGACGAATTCAACCCCCTCTTCAACACGGTCCTGATCAACGTCACCGCCTTCTTCCGCGACCCGCAGGCCTGGCAGGCGCTGCGGGAGCGGATCCTGCCGCGCATCCTGGAGGAGAAGGGGGAGGGCCTGCCCATCCGCTGCTGGAGCGCCGGCTGCGCCTCGGGAGAGGAGGCCTACACGCTCGCCATCCTGCTCGCCGAGGCCCTGGGCGATCAGGAATTCCGGCGGCGGGTGAAGATCTACGCCACCGACGTGGACGACGAGGCGCTCGCCCAGGCGCGCCAGGGGAGCTACGCCGCCGCCCAGCTCGCGGAGGTCCCCGCGGAGCTGGCCGAGCGCTACTTCGAGAAGGCGGGGGACCGCCGGGTCTTCCGAACCGACCTGCGCCGCTCGCTGATCTTCGGCCGGCACGACCTGGTGCAGGACGCCGCCATCTCGCGGCTCGACCTGCTGGTCTGCCGCAACACGCTGATGTACCTCAACTCGGAGACCCAGTCCAAGATCCTCGCCCGCTTCCATTTCGCCCTCAACCGCAACGGCTACCTCTTCCTCGGCAAGGCCGAGACGCTGCTCAGCCACAGCACCAGCTTCCGGCCGGAGGACCTGAAGAGCCGCATCTTCCAGCGGACGCCGACCAGCAACCTGCGCGACCGCATGCTGGCCCTCACCCCCCCGTCCACCTCCGGCGACGGCCCCGCGGCGGCCGCCGGGCGCCCGGTGCGCGTGCGCGAGGCGGCCTTCGAGGCGGGGCCGGCTCGGCCGGCTGCTCCAGGACCTGAAGATCTCCTACCGGCCGGTCGAGCTGCGCTCGCACATCGACGCGGTCTGTGCGTCGCGGTCGGGCTCGGTGCTGCGGGGGGTCGAGTGGCGGCCGGCCGGCGGCGAGCCGCGCACGCTGGAGATCGAGGTGCTCCCCCTGCTGGACGGCGGCGGCGCCCTGCTCGGAGCCAGCATCGCGTTCCAGGACCTGACGGTGCAGACCCAGCTCCGCCACGAGCTCGAGCGCGCCAACCAGGAGCTGGAGACGGCCTATGAGGAGCTGCAGTCGGCCAACGAGGAGCTGGAGACCACCAACGAGGAGCTGCAGTCGACGATCGAGGAGCTGGAGACCACCAACGAGGAGCTGCAGTCGGCCAACGAGGAGCTGGAGACGATGAACGAGGAGCTCCAGTCCACCAACGAGGAGCTGCGCTCGATGAACGACCAGATCCAGGTGCGCTCCGAGGAGCTGCGGCGGGTCAACGCGCACCTCCACTCGATCCTCGGCAGCCTGCGGTCGGCGGTGGTGGTGCTCAACGCCGAGCTGGAGGTCGAGGTCTGGAGCGAGAAGGCCCAGGAGCTCTGGGGGCTGCGCGAGGGCGAGGTCCAGGGGCAGCCGTTCCTGGGGCTCGACATCGGCCTGCCGGTCGAAAGCCTGCGGGACCCGATCCGCGATACGCTGGTCAGCGGGCGGCCGCACGGCATCCAGGTGACGCTCGACGGCGTCAACCGCCGCGGCCGGCCCCTCACCTGCGAGATCACCTGCACGCCGCTGATCGACGGCCCCGCGCCGGCCGGCGTGATCCTGCTCATGGAGGAGGTGCCCGGAGGCACGGCGGCGGAGCCGTCCCAGGGCTGAAGGAGATCGTAATGCCCACGGAGTCGTCCCTGGCCAAGCTGTCTTCGGCGCAACGGCGGCTCAAGTCTCTGCAGGGCGAGGCCGCCCGGCTGCGCTCGCCGGAGATCTTCGCGACGGAGCTCGCCGCGCTCCAGGATCACCTCGCCGAGCTCGAGGTGGCCTACGAGGAGCTCGAGCAGCAGA